>CAZWNR010000006.1:0-22721 GCA_964635665.1 uncultured bacterium
CCATGCTCTACCTCAACTATTTCCGTAAGGATGGGGAATGGGTGGCCAACGAGTACGGCGGCCATGAGCACATTGAAGCCGCCGACTTTTTGCGCCAGGTGAACCATCTGCTGTTTACCTACTTCCCCGGCGTGCTTTCCATTGCCGAAGAATCCACCGCTTGGCCGATGGTGTCTTGGCCCACCTACGTCGGCGGTCTGGGCTTCAACCTGAAATGGAACATGGGCTGGATGCACGACATGTTGGACTACTTCAACATGGATCCCTGGTTCCGGCAGTTCCACCAAAACAACGTCACCTTCAGCATTTGGTACGCCTTCACCGAGAACTTCATGCTGGCCCTCTCCCACGATGAGGTCGTCCACGGTAAGAGCAACATGCTGGGCAAAATGCCTGGGGACGAATGGCAGAAGTTCGCCAACCTGCGCTGCCTCTACACCTACATGTTCACCCACCCCGGCAAAAAGACGCTCTTTATGAGCATGGAATTTGGCCAGTGGAGTGAATGGAACGTGTGGGGCGACCTAGAGTGGCACTTGCTGCAATACGAGCCGCACCAAAATCTCAAGCGGTTTATGAGCAAGCTCAACGAGTTCTACCGCAGCGAACCCGCCCTATTCACCCAAGACTTTGACCAGGCTGGGTTTGAATGGATTGATTGCAGCGACAACCGCCACAGCGTAGTGTCCTTCCTGCGCCGCGACAAGGGCACCGGGGACTTTGCGGTGGTGGTGTGCAACTTTACGCCCCAGCCCCACAGCCACTACCGTATCGGCGTTCCCGAAAAGGGCTACTACAAAGAGCTCTTCAACAGCGACGCCCGCGACTTTGGCGGCAGCAACATGGGTAACCTCGGCGGCAAATGGTCGGACGACTGGGCCTTCCACAACCGCCCCTTCTCCCTCGATCTCACCCTGCCTCCCCTGGGCGTGATTGTGCTGAAGCTCGACAAGGAAGAAACCCAAAAGGCCCTGGCTGGCACCCCAGAGTAGCCTAGGCCACGCTGTTGTAGCTGACAATTCCCTGGGGTTAACGCAACTCCAGGGAATTTTTATCGCGATGGTTGAGGTACAGGGCACTCTAGAAACCTGGTTTTTACCTGGCTGTGTGCAAGCCATCCCTGGCTGGCCAAGAAACCGGGTTTTTAGCCACCCTGCGCCCCAGAAAATTAGGGAACGATCAACCCAGCAGCAGACGTTGTCGTTGGGGAGGCTTTCTGTAAGTCTGGCGGCGAGGGCTAGAAATTGCCTAACCTGGGAATGCTAGGGATAGCAAAAACGAGGCCCAAAACGGTGAACGAAAAAGCATTGGGGGCGGCAGTCCTGACGGTGGTGGCGCTGGTCGTCGGAGGCTATCGGGCTGGCAATCGGGCGCTAGATTTTCTGACCATCAAACCTGGAGAAACCCTACCCGGTACCGCCTACCGCTATGCCTTCCAGCTCAAAGAGGTCATGCACTCCGACGGCACCCTCGAAAAAAGTGCGGCGGTTTTCCTCACCGATGACCAAGGGCGGGCCTACCAGCTGCCTGGCAACTTTGTCTTTCGGGAACGCCCTGGCGAGTTTATCTGCGATCAATGCGTAGCCATTCTTCAGGAAGGAGAGGCTATGTATGTGGTGACTCGTTCTCCCGCCGCAGGCGACCCCGGCACCTACGAGCATCGGGTGCTGACCCTCAGTGAAGCGGAACCGCGTCCTGCCGCCAATCGAGTCTATCCCAGTTGTGGTCAGGTGTATCGTCAGGAAACAGACCTTATTTTTCCGCACCATCCTGCCCATTGCCCTGGGCCTTGGTCTCTGGGGCAGCCTCGGCAGTGGGAATATAGCCATGTTCCCCTCCTCCAGCCCTAGGCGCTGTCCAGGGTCGCAAACCCTTCGACGAAAACCATTACAATTCATGCGGGGACGGCGACGCACCCTAGGAAGAAGGCCCGCTGGATGCCACACTAAAGGCAGCCCTCCGGCGGGCGCATACACGGAACTGCCCTCACCATTGCCTATGACCAGCGCCACGCTACCTTCAACGCCCATCCCGCCGATCCAGGATGGACTGCCCATCCTCTCTGGATGGGATGCCGACCTTGACGCCGCCTTGGCCTCCGATCAGCCTGTTTTTCTGCCCCGCACCAATCTTTCGCTGGATCAGGTGTCTGCTGGGTTTGCCATTGCCCTGCACATGCACCAACCCACCATCCCTGCCGGGGCCAAAGGGGAGCTGATCAACCATCTGCAATACATGTTTGAGCACGCCTTTGAAGGGGACAACCACAATGCTGGCCCCTTTGCCTACTGCTATGCTCGCATGGGAGATTTTATTCCTGAGTTGGTGAACCAGGGCTGCAATCCCAGGGTGATGCTGGACTATTCCGGTACGCTGCTGTGGGGCTTTCAGCACATGGGCCGCCAAGATATTTTAGACAAACTGCGTCGTCTGGCCTGCGATGCCACCTATCAACCCTACGTGGAGTGGCTGGGCACCTGCTGGGGCCATGCGGTGGTGCCTTCCACGCCGATTCCCGATCTAAAGCTGCACATTCGGGCCTGGCAACACCACTTTGCGGCAATCTTTGGGTTAGAAGCGCTCAGTCGAGTGCGGGGCTTTTCGCCGCCGGAGATGCACCTGCCCAACCATCCCGACGTACTCTATGCCTTTGTGAAGACCCTGAAGGACTGCGGCTATCGTTGGCTGTTGGTGCAGGAACACACCGTAGAGACCCCAGAGGGCCACGGCATTGCCCAGCCCCACTTGCCCCATCGTTTGGTGGCCCGCAACGCCGCTGGGGAGGTGGCCGAAATCACCGTTTTGATCAAAACCCAAGGATCCGACACCAAGTTAGTGGCCCAAATGCAGCCCTACTGGGAAGCCAAAACCCTGCGGCCCCAGCCCCTCGGGGCCGCCACCCTGCCCCCCTTAGTGACGCAAATTAGCGACGGCGAAAACGGCGGCGTGATGATGAACGAATTCCCCAGCGCCTTTATGCGATCCTGGCATGAAATGCGGGAACAGGGCGGCGGACGGCGGGGCGTGGTGGCCTTCAACGGCACGGAATATCTAGAACTGCTGGCGGCGGCGGGGGTGGATCCAGGCCAGTTCCCCGTCTGTCAGGCGGTGGGGCAGCATCGCCTCTGGCAAAAAATGGGTGATCAGGTTGGCCCTGATGCCATGGCCGCCGCGATTCAGGAACTCCACGCCGAAGATGGCCGCTTTTCCATGGAGGGTGGATCCTGGACGAACGACCGTAGTTGGGTACAAGGCTACGAAAACGTCATGGGGCCGATGGAACGCCTCAGCGCTCAGTTTCACCGCACCATGGCCCGTCAGTCGGTCTCCGCTGAACCCCTAGAACGCCAGTATCGCTATCGCAACGCCCTGTTGCACCATCTCTTACTACAAACCAGCTGCTTTCGCTATTGGGGCCAAGGGGCCTGGACAGAGTACGCCGAGGAAATCTATCGTCGGGGACAGGCCATTCTCAACCACGACTTCCCCTCCCAGTGATTGCCCAGGATTATGCCTACTGATCAGACATATAGGAATTTCATAGGACGGATACCATTCTTCGCCGCTTCAGTCTTCCGTAAAACTACGGTGTAAGCGCTCAGTATCGCAAAAGGATGGTTTACAATACAGCTACCTAAGGTTTTTGCCTAGCGCTTACCTGTGACCATGGTGATCTCTACCTTCCCTCAGCACTTTGCCTGGGGCCTGCGCCCATGAGAGCGAGTTGTGTCTGGGATATTGGATCTAGGGAGTCGCCCTGCGACGGTAACGGGAGCCGATGCTAGGCGGTAGCTGGTGGTCACGGTTCCCTGAATTGTCCATGCAGGGAGGCCGATGATGTTTCCTGACCGATGTCCACGGTTTCCACCTGTACTGTCTACCTATGCTGCTATCCACCGATACCGATAATGCCCGGCCCTTTCTGACCTGGCAGCGTATTACCGACTGGGCTCAGGATCACTACCGTTCTCGCACCTTTAACAAGGATGAGCGCATACCCGCTCGGTCGGGGTTGCTCTACTTGGTGGAGCGGGGGGCTGTGCGTCTGGTAGGTACCAGCCAGCTCCAGGGTGACACCGACACCGATCTAGACACCGAGGGCGATGAGGACGGAGCCGGATCCTTGGCCCTAGCGGGGAACGAAGAAGCTTTCCTAGGCTTTGTGGGCGCTGGCCAACCTTTTGAGATTGTGGCCCAGTCGCCCTTCAGCCTGCAAAGCTTTGCCCATGTAGACAACACCACCGTCATCTGGCTCTACTGGAGCGACCTCGACAACTGGCCCCACTTTCGCCGCGAGGTGCTCGATGCTTTCCGCTATCAGCACCAGCGCAAACTGCTTTGGCTCAGCACCCTGGGGCAGCGGCGCACCATTGATCGACTGCTGGGCTTCATCACCCTGCTGATCGAAGAATTTGGCGAACCCTGCGAATCGGGCTACTATCTGCCCTGGGCGCTGACCCATGCCCAAATTGGCAGCGCCATCGGCTCTACCCGTGTTACCGTTACTCGGCTGATGGGTAAGCTGCGCCAGCGCAAACTCATCCACATTTACAAAGACGGGTTGATTGCCATCCCGGCTACCCAAATGACCTTCCGCAAAGAAGCCTAGGGAATCTATGGGGATTAGATTACCCTAGGTAAGATGCTCCAGACCCAGGAGAAATGCGGTGGTTCCCCTCAAAGACTACAACCCCGGCCAACGAACGCCCTACATGACCTACGGGCTGATCGTGCTGAATATGTCGATTTTCCTGTACGAGATCAGCCTCTCCCCCGCCGACCTCAGTGCCTTCTTTCAAACCTGGGCCGTCATTCCCAGCGCCTTCTCCACCAGCCTGACCACCGGAATTTCCATGGCCAACGCCATGGAATGGATCACCCTGATCACCAGCCAGTTTCTCCATGGGGGGCTGCTGCACCTGCTGGGTAACATGCTCTACCTGTGGATTTTTGGCAACAACGTCGAAGATCAAATGGGATCCTTCCGATTTCTGTTGTTTTACCTCACCTGCGGCGTGCTGGCCAACCTGGTGCAGTGGGGTTTTGGCCTAGAATCCACCATCCCCTCCCTGGGGGCCAGTGGGGCCATTGCCGGGGTAATGGGGGCCTACATTTTTCGGTTCCCGGAGGTACGCATTCTCACCCTGGTTCCCTTTGGGCCGCTGCCCCTGCCGCTGAAAATTCCCGCCATTTTCTACCTGGGCATTTGGTTTTTACAACAGGCGGCCTACGGTTTAGTTAGCCTAGAAACCCCCACCATGATCGGCATGGAAGGGGGCGGCATTGCCTACTGGGCCCACGCCGGGGGCTTTGCCATCGGTGCCGGACTAGGGCCATTGTTTGGGCTGTTCAGCCAGCCTGGTCAACCCTCTAGCTTGCCACCTAGCCAAGACGTATCCACCCAAGGCGATGCGCCCAACTAACGGAGCCCTAACCCTAATTGCCTGATCCATTTCCAAAGTAGGTTGGGTGCAGCGAAGTGGAACTCAACACCCACCCAGGATTTCGGGCTTGTTGGGTAGCGCGATAGCGAAACCCAACCTACGAAAAGTACGGGGATGTTAATGGGGATGATTAGGCCTAACTGAATTGCCCGTAATCATTTGGTAAAACCCGAATTGTTGGCCGAGGGCCGCTGCCCCTTCACGGCTTAAATGTCGTCGGTCTCGGTATAGCGGAATATCCCCCAGGTGCGCCTTGCATTCAGTCTGATCACACAGGAGTTGATCGAGCCAAATCACCCGATAGTCATCGACAAAATGACTTAAAAATGAATAGGCGCTTGTTCTTTCCTCAACTACTTCCTCTAGGGGCAAATTACATCGTTCAAAATCAATACTCAACCATTGAGCACGACTTAAACACTGTCCCATATCCCACTCGGCGGCAGGCGGCGGCGAAAAAATCACCGGAGTAATGCCCAAGGATTTCAGTTCCGCCAGGGTATTTTCAAACTCCCGAATCCCTCGATCCACGCTGGCATAATGATGTTCTCCATTGCGCAGCAGCAGCTTGGTGTCATCCATAAAATATTGACTAAAGGGTGAGGCCAGCACCGCATACCGAATCGTTTTATTCTGCCGTAGCCATCCCCGCAGTTGTTCCGTAAAGGCCAAGCATTCTCGCGACCACGCCACAGGATAATCGGGTTCCACAATGGGGGCAACATCAAAAAAAGGCCCACAGGCACTCTTCGTCATTTGAATCAGCCGCGCATCGGGTTGGGAGGCCAAAATCCCTGGGATAAGCTGCATGGCAAAGGAATCCCCCCAAACTAAAATCTCTGGAGCATCGCTGGTGCGGCAAGCGGGCGACAGGGTAAACGACGTATCGCAGATCGCACTGAGACCATAGTTATCCTGCCCATGGTGAGGTTCTGCCGTGGTGGGTGGCGCGTTGAGCTGCGCTTTTTCCAGCATCGTTTTAGCGGGCACCTTACCCATCACCCCTAGGTCTGCCCCCTCGGCCATTTGCATTAACGCGATGGGTTGCCTAAAGCGATGGGCAAAGCCATCGGTCGTATATCCAGCGATACCGAACTGACAGAAAAAAGCCGCAATAGCTAACCCCAGCAGCCAGAATCTTCGCCCCAGAAAGGCGCGGTTTCTAAAGGGTTTTTCCACAAAACGCCAGCTTAGGTACGCCAACGGAAAGGACACCAAAACCAGGGCTGTGCGTAGCCCTAGGCTCGGTTCCATCAGACTGGCATGACGCGCCAAGGATAGGAGCGGATGGTGCCAGAGATAAACGCTATAGCTGATCACTCCAATCCCTACCAACCAAGGTCTGCTTAGCCAATAGCCAACTAGGTTATGGGGGCCAGCAAAAAGGATTAAGAGTGCCGTCCCCAACACTGGAAATAATGCTAGGGTGCCGGGAAAGGGAAGCGTTTCTTTAAATGAGAAGATTGCAAAAAGAGTGAGTACCATGCCAAGCATGGCTAAACCATCACCCGTCAACCGCTGCCATTTAGTTGGCACCAGCGGCTTGGAGTGAAGTAAAAAATAGCCCACCCCAGCCCCAATCAATAATTCCCAAAGACGGGTTGGCAATAAAAAGAAAGCCGCCGAGGGAAAATGATGGGTGGCCCAAAAAGAAGCTCCGAAACTAACGACTCCAAGACTCAGTAATATAGCAGGCATCCAGCGACGCCCAAATCGAAGGATAGCTAGCAGTAACAGCGGAAAGAGCAGGTAAAACTGTGCCTCAATGGCCAATGTCCAGGTATGCAGGAGCGGTTTTAACGAATTTTCTGTGCCCCAGTATCCCGCCTCTAGCCAAAAGGAAACATTAGAAACAAATAGCGAGCTGGTAATCACACTTCTAGAGAAGTCAACCATGCTCGATGGCGGCAGCCAAACCCAGGCCCCCAAGAGCGTAGCCCCCATGACCAGAAACAGGGCAGGTACAATGCGCCGAACGCGCCGTGCATAGAAACGAGTGAGGGAAAAGGTGCCTGCTTCAAGATCAGACAGAAGAATGACCGTGATTAAGTAGCCGCTGATCACAAAGAAGATGTCTACCCCAATAAATCCCCCCTGAAAGGGCTTGCAGCCCGCGTGGAAAAGAACCACTGGTATAACCGCTAAGGCTCGTAGCCCATCAATTTCAGGACGATATTTCATGGTGAGGCGAAATGGATCGACGGCATGATTCCCATAGTTTTAACCCGGCATCACGTTCAAGATCGTTTGAAAAGCCTGATGATGGCTCAACAATATGGTTGAAGGTCAGACGGCGAGCAAAGCACAATCAAACATTTAGGCCAATGGCGCGGCCCCCAAGGCCAGATCCAGCAACCCTCCGCCCCAGTTCCCAAGGTTACCCCACCGCCGCTGTGGAGGCATCGTTCATCTACGACGATCATCCCCCTACCCTGGCAGAAGTCTTCTGACTGATTGAGGTGGCCGATAGCATCCTGCTGCGAGACCGTGACCTCAAGGTGCCGTTGTAGGGACGGTCGGGTATTGTCGAATACTTGGTTTTGGATCGCACAGTTCCCTCTACCGCATGGGTTACGCTGCACTAACCCATCCTACAGACTGAACCGGCTGTCACCCCGGTCTAGACCTGTGCCAAAATTGCAGGAGTATTCTATTTTTCTACCGTGGGGTCTGTTTTTGCGGACGCATCCAGGCTCGTGTTTCGCTGTCCTATGCCAGGCCCGTGCTTCGTTGTCCTATGTCAGAGAAGCCCATGCCGCAGGCCGTTTGGCTCACCCTCGACTGGCGCAAGGCAGAAGACAACCAAGGATTAGAACCCAAGGTTCTGACAACGAAAAACTCTACCCGTAGCCCGTAGGGTGGGCATTGCCCACCATTTTTTCCTTTTCCAGCTATTCAATACGGGGGAATCCACATACGGCCAGTTAATCCCACCAGTAGGAGACGATGATGGCGTCTCGGTCTTCGTCAGACGGCTTACCCAACAATGCATCCTGCAGACGCATCGACACGTAATTCCTAAACTTCCAGTCGTCTTCCTCCAGAGAGCCATCAAAGGCCGAGACCTCATCGGCTTTCCACTTTTTGCCGAACTCCATCAGTTGAGCCACGATGGTATCGCGGTTCTCGGTCAGAATGTAGAGCGTATCTGCCGGATATTGCACAAAGTGGATGATGCTCTCCTCTGGCATGGGGCGATAGTTGGCCATGGCCAGGAGCGTATCGACGACACCGTTGAAACTCAATCCATGCTTGTCTGGAGCAAAAACGGGCTTAGTAAAGATAAAGCTCTCCCACAGGTTAGGCTGGTTCGCCAGGTCGGTGATCACCTCGGGGCCGTCGAATCGGTTGAACCGTCGCTGCCAGACCAGGGCGGCGAAGAACTCTTGAGGCGTGTAGGTCTCGGCCAGGTGTTTCACTCTCTGGGAATCTAGCATGGCGCAATCCTCAAACCTGATGATTATGGAGATGTACGCTGAGCTTGTTGTAACGCTTCAATGGCGGTTCTGACCTGTTGCTGATGGGTGCGCAGATCCTGGTAAAAGGTGACACCTTTTTTAATTTGTTCGTCCCTGGGTTCATCTGCTGTTCCAAAGGCCAGACATCCAAACAATGAGATCAGTCCTTTGCGGTTTTCTTCGGCTTCCTCATATTTGCGAATACGGTCATCAACGCTCTGGGTCACATCGTAGAGAATGTCTTGGTCTGTCTTATCAGCCCAGGAAAAATCGATGCCTGGATATTGCCGAATCACCTCCCAAATGTGAACAGGAATCGGCACCATAACCCGGTTGTAGGAGGCTTCAAATTGTACCTGTTCTAGTTCTAGGTAAACATAGTCGTCGTCTAGGGCTTCGTGATAGAGGTGAAAGGTTGGCCCGTAGGCAATGGTGGCTTTGGTGGACATGGCAAGGGCTTCAATAGGGTAAAAATAGGATAGACAAAGAACCAAACCTTTGCCCATCCCGCCTAGGTTTTGAGGTGGCGTAGGCACCTAGTGCTGTGCACAAATCCAGATGATTGATCACTGGACAAGAAGGCACCCAGCACCTTTAACGCTAACCTATCTGTCAATACCGCAACAGATCGATTCCCCATGACCCTTACCGAACGACTCCAAGGCACCAATCTCTACCTCATTGGCATGATGGGGGCGGGCAAAAGCAGCACCAGCACCGCCCTGGCCCAGGCCTTGGGCTATCAGTTTTTTGATACCGATGCGGTGCTAGAGGCGGCGGCGGGGCGAACGATTCCTGAAATCTTTGCCGAAGCCGGGGAAGCGGCCTTTCGGCAGCAGGAAACCGAGGTATTGGCACAGCTCTCGGCCTATCGGCGGCTGGTGATTGCCACGGGGGGCGGCATGGTTACCCAGCGGCGAAACTGGAGCTATCTGCACCACGGCATTGTGGTGTGGCTGGATGTGCCCCTGGCGGTGCTAGAGCAGCGCCTCTCGGGGGAAACGGGACGACCCCTCCTGCAACGGCCCGACTGGCGGCAAACCCTGGCGGATTTGGTGGAACAGCGCCAGCCCCTCTATGCCCAGGCGGATGTGCGGGTGCCCGTGGGAGCAGAGGACAGCGTGGAGGTCATCGCCGCCCAAATTTTAAGCCTTGTTGACGAAAGACTGCGGGCGGATGCCCCCTCGGCCCAACTCAATTGATACACTAGCGAGAGCCTATCATTCCTATCGCCCTAGCCCTATGGTTCAGACTTCCTCCAGCGCCGACGGTATCCATGCCGCCGAGGCCACACGGGTACAGATCCTCAGCGAAGCCCTGCCCTACATTCAGCAGTTTCGGGGCCGCACGGTGGTCGTGAAGTACGGCGGTGCCGCCATGAAGGACAGTAGCCTTAAGGCCGACGTGATCCGCGACATTGTGTTCATGGCCTGTGTGGGTCTGCGTCCGGTGGTGGTGCATGGCGGTGGCCCGGAAATCAACACCTGGCTAGGCAAACTGAACATCGAGCCCCAGTTTAAAGATGGTCTGCGCGTCACCGATGCCCCCACCATGGACGTGGTGGAAATGGTGCTGGTGGGCCGGGTCAACAAAGAACTGGTGGGCCTAATTAACCAGGCCGGGGGCAAGGCCGTGGGCCTGTGCGGGGTGGACGGCAACCTGATCACCGCCCGTCCCCAGGGGGCTGAGGGGGTAGGCTTTGTGGGCGAAGTTAGCGGCGTGGATTCCCGCGTGATCAAGACCCTGGTGGAGGCGGGCTACATTCCCATCGTCTCCAGCGTGGCCAGGGACGAAAACGGCCAAGCCTACAACATCAATGCCGACACCGTGGCCGGGGAAATTGCCGCCGCCCTAGGGGCCGAAAAGCTGATCCTGCTCACCGACACCAAGGGCATTTTGGAGGACTACACCGACCCCAGCACCCTGCTGCCCAAGTTAGATATCCAAAAGGCCCGCCAACTCATCGACGTTGGCATTGTCTCCGGCGGCATGATTCCCAAGGTGAACTGCTGCGTGCGCTCCCTAGCCCAAGGGGTCGGCGCGGCCCACATCCTCGATGGCCGCATTCCCCATGCCCTGTTACTCGAAATTTTCACCGACCTCGGCATCGGCTCCATGATCGTGGCTTCGGAATTCCGGGGCTAATGGTCTGGTGAACCACCACTGTCGGTTGGGTGCAGCCTGTAGGGTGCATTCGCGAAGCAATGCACCAAAGCATCACAAGAAGAAATTCGCAATGGGCAAGGCGTTAATGGCTCAAACGGTGGTGCATTGCGGCCACAAAGTTATCCCACAGGGGCAAAGGATGGTGGTGCCGCGAATGCACGCTACTACTGCGCGGTTGGAACCTTCTGGGCTTTTACCAAGAAAGCTCTCATCACATCGGGCACGGTTCGATCAGGATATCGCTTGGTATAGCGTCCAAAACTTGCACCTTCATCACCAGGCTGAAGGACGTCTGCTTGCCATCCATAGCCCAGGAGCAATTCCTCTGGCTCATCACACCCAAAGCGAAAATAGCCTTCGTAGGGGCCGTACTCTAAGCTTTTTTGATTAACCAGATCAAGGCCAAGCCAGCTATGTTCTGAGGCGAGTTGAGACACGGTTTCTAAAAGGGTGCAGACCTGATCTTCTAGTAGGTACATCAGCAGTCCTTCTATCAACCAAACCGATGGCAAATTAGGTTGATAGCCTGCCTCCAGTAGGTTTTCTTTCCATGGCTGAGTTAAGTCAGCGGGAATCAAATAATGATTGCAGGATGGCTTTGTATCCCTAAGCAATGCGGCTTTGTAGGACAAGACTTCGGGATAGTCAAGTTCATAAATATTCGCGTCTGGCTGCCACGGATATCGGTAAGCACGGGTATCTAGTCCTGAGGCTAAAAGGACGACTTGGCTCCCGTTAGCGTGGGAAAGTAAGTCATCAAAGAACCGAGTCCGCACCGCCACATAGGCTTGATCCTGGGCTGTGAGCTGTTGATCAACCCGTTGAAACGCCTCTTCGCCAGCGAGTAACTCTGCAAAGGGGTCATGAAAGAGTCGGTCATGGCGACTCGATTCACGGGCTCTCATGGCCGCCATCATACGGGCGGAAAAAGGAACAAACTTACCATAGTCTTCGGCTGTACTGGGTGACTGAGTATCGTCCATGAACCTAGCTCAGATAGAGGATTGGGAAGATGGCTAAGCAGATTATTTCAGTTAGATTACCGCTGCCTATATCGTTTACAGCCAAAGCCGATAGACGCCCTGAAATTGGCTGTATACCTTGATGAGCTCATTTATACACCACATGGTGAGAAGCCCCAGAGCTAAAGGATTACAGCCAAAATCGCCAGGGAGTGAACTCCCTAGCTCATGGCAGAAGTCTGCTGAAGCAGACAGGGAAGCTCCGATCCCAATCCTCCTTAGAGGATTTCGGTATTCTCGATTTCCCAGACTCCGACTGGGAAACCCCTAGGGGCTTTGCCCCTGAATGCGAGGCCAGAGTTTTGAATAGGACTCCCAGTACTGGTTTGTGAGGACTGACTTTCTTTAAAGACCGCGTAATTCAAGAACTAACTTCGCAACATCTTCTACTGTTCGAACCTTGGCGACTTCTTCATCTGGAATTTTAATTGCGTATCCATCTTCAAGTCTCATCACCAGTTCCACGCAATCAAGGCTATCTAAACCCAAATCCTCTTTTAATCTTGAACTGCTGGAGATTTCTACCGACTTACGGAGAGTATTTTCTCTGAAGAAGTCAACTAATTGATCAACTAAGTCTAGCAATTCCATGGCGCTTTAATTGTATAGTAATTTTCGCTTCAACCAAAAGCAGGTAAGGACTTAAACTACTTACTTTCCGAGTATTGATGCTCTCTGATAAACTCAGATTTCCCGAGCGTAAACACCGATCGTATCGTGTCATGTCCTTGCGAAGAAGTCAAGGTATAAAGGGGTCTTTGAAAAGTCAGCCCAGCCTTGGTGAGGTGTGTCTAATCTAGGTCACAAGTCTGTAGGGTGCATTAGCAAAGCAATGCACCAAAGCCCCAAAAGGAGAAATTCGCGATGGGTAAGGCATGAGTGGCTCAAATGGTGGTGCATTGCGGCCACAAAGTTGTACCACAGGGGCAAAGAATGGTGATGCCGCGAATGCACCCTACTCTACTTCTCATCCTTGGTGCTTCTTCCCCAGAATTGGCGGCGGGGTTTGGGGAGAGGGCAGGGGCGGGGCTACAATAGACAGACTATTGCAATCCATTGTTTGTTGGAGCGGTTTATGACCACTGCGGCCCCCGCCAAAACCGAGTCTGCCAAAACCCAGTACGAGGCCATCATTGGTCTAGAAACCCACTGCCAGTTGTGCACGGAAACCAAGATTTTCTCTCCGGCCTCCACCGCCTTCGGGGCCGATCCCAACACCTACATCGACCCGATTGTGCTGGGGATGCCGGGGGTGCTGCCGGTGCTGAACCAAAAGGTGCTGGAGTATGCCGTCAAGGCGGGGCTAGCCCTGAACTGCCAAATTGCGCCCTACTCCAAATTTGACCGCAAGCAGTATTTTTACCCCGACCTGCCCAAAAACTACCAAATCTCCCAGTACGATCTGCCCATTGCCGAGCACGGCTGGCTAGAGATTGAGCTCATCGACAAGAAGACCAAGGAAGCCACCCGTAAGCGCATCGGCATCACCCGTTTGCACATGGAAGAGGACGCGGGCAAGCTCGTCCACGCCGGAAGCGACCGTTTGGCGGGTTCCACCTACTCCCTGGTGGACTACAACCGGGCCGGGGTGCCCCTGGTGGAAATCGTCTCGGAACCGGACATTCGCACCGGACAGGAAGCCGCCGAATACGCCCAAGAACTGCGCCGTATCGTCCGCTACCTAGGCATCAGCGACGGCAACATGCAGGAGGGTTCCCTGCGCTGCGACGTGAACATTTCCGTGCGCCCCGTGGGCCAGAAGGAATTTGGCACCAAGGTGGAGATCAAAAACATGAACTCCTTCAGTGCCATTCAAAAGGCCATTGAGTACGAAATTGATCGCCAAATCAAGGCTAACGAAGCGGGGGAGAAAATCCACCAAGAAACCCGCCTGTGGGACGAGGGCACCCAGCGTACCAAGAGTATGCGCTCCAAGGAAGGCTCTAGCGACTACCGCTACTTCCCGGAACCCGACCTGCCGCCCATTGTGGTTTCCGTGGCCCAAAAAGAGGCTTGGCAAGGGGAACTGCCGGAACTGCCCGCCCAAAAGCGCAGCCGCTACGAAGCCGAATTTGGCCTCTCCGCCTACGATGCCCGTGTACTCAGCGACGAGCGCAGCATTGCGGAATTCTTTGAGGCTACCGTTGCCACCGGGGCCGACCCCAAGCTCACCGCCAACTGGCTCACCCAAGACATCGCGGCCTACCTGAATTCCGAAAAGCTGACGATTGAGGAACTGCCCCTGAAGCCGGAAATGCTGGCGGAACTGGTGCAGCTGATCGAAGCGGGCACTATCAGCAACAAAATCGGCAAAGACCTGCTGCCCGAACTGCTCACCCAGGGTGGTTCCCCCCAGGCCATGGTGGAGGAACGCGGCCTCAGCCAGATTTCCGACCCGGCTCAGATCGAAGCGATGATCGACGAAGTCCTCGCCGCCAACCCCGAAGAACTGGAGGCCTACCGAGGCGGCAAGAAAAAGCTGCAAGGCTTCTTTGTGGGCCAGTTGATGAAGGTCAGCGGGGGGCGAGTGGATCCTAAGCTCAGCAATCAACTGCTCAGCAAAAAGCTCAATGGCTAGGCATCTCAGGCTAGAAGGTTAGTGCTTTTGGGGTGTTTTGGCCCCAGAGCATCGGTTTAGTATTGAGAGAACCCCGGTTTCTTCGTCGGTGCGCCTACAAGATTTGGCCTTGCCAAGGGTAGAAACCGGGGTTCTGTTCCGGTGTTCTAGACCTCGCGAAAGAACCCCTGATCTGCCGCCATCGATTGCTGTTCTGACCCAGCGGGATCTCGTGATTTACGGGGGGTGTGAGGTTAAACCATCACCCCCCGGTAAAGATCAGCTAGGGAAATCGTGAGCCCAAGGCTATCTAGCACAACGGGTTCCGTATCCCGATAGATCACGGATTGCCAAGGGCCTTGGCGTTCAGTCCGTCGCCAACAGTCTACCCACGGTCGATCCTGGGCGATTAAAACGTACTCCTGTAGGGAGTCTAACTGTTGATAATCGGCAAATTTTTCACCTCGGTCAAAGGCTTCTGTGGAGGGAGAGAGCACTTCAACAATAAGTTTAGGGTAGCGCTTAACGTAGCGATCCTCTAAATCACGGGGATCGCAGGTCACAAAGGCATCGGGATAATAGAAAAAATCATCCCGATAGTTGACCTTGACATCACCCGAAAAAAACTGGCAATTACTATCCCTCAAATGCAGGTTAATTTCGGTGATCAGGTTAATGCTCAGGCGGTTGTGGCTGTCGCTACCTCCGGTCATGGCATAGACCAACCCGCGCCGATATTCATGGCGAATAGGATTGGCTTGCTCAAGCGCCAGATAGTCTTGGGGGCTAAACCCCGATGGAACGGCAACCATGCCCATGCCCTTTTATGCGATCCTCCATCGATCCTACCTGGTGTGCCTGGGCTGGGCTAGACCTGGGTGAGCAGGGCCGTGAGGGAACGTTCGACCACCTGTTTGAGGACGAGGGCGGCCCAGTCCACATCCTCGACGGTGGTGTGGCGACCCAGGGTGAGGCGAATGCCGCATTTGGCCAAGGTGTCGCTGTAGCCCATGGCCTTGAGGATGGGGCTAGGGGTGAGGGTGCCGCTGTGGCAGGCAGCTCCGGCGCTAATGCCGATTCCGGCTAGGTTCATCTGGCGCACGAGGGTTTTACCGCTGACCCGTTCTCCGTCACCGCTGGTGAGACAAAAGCTGGCGTGGTGGGGCAGGCGATGGTGGCGATCCCCCGTGGGTAGCAAATTGGGTACATCGGCCAATTGGTCAAAGAGGCGATCCCGTAGAGCCACGAGCCGCTGGGTTTCCCGGGACATTTCCTGCCGAGCTAGGGCCGCTGCCACCCCAAATCCGGCAATGTTGGGCAGGGCTTGGGTGCCCGACCGCAGGCCAGATTCTTGGCCACCGCCGCCGATCAGAGGTTGCAGACTGACCCCAGGCCGCACGTAGAGCGCCCCAACCCCCTGGGGGCCGTAGATCTTGTGGCTAGATAGAGACAGCAAATCCACGGGCAACGCTTGTACATCAATGGGTAAACGTCCGGCCACCTGCACGGCATCGGTGTGGAAAATGGCCCCGTGGTCGCGGGCGATTTGGCCCAGTTGGGCGATGGGTTGCAGGGTGCCTACTTCGCTTTGGCCGTAGATGATCGACACCAGCACCGTGTTGCTGCGCAGGGCTTGGCGCAGGGTGTCTGGGTGAACTTGCCCCTGGCCATCCACGGGCAAGCGGGTGACCTGCCAGCCCTGGGCTTCGAGGGCATCGGCGGGCTTAGCAACGGCGGAATGTTCCACCGAGGAAATAACTAAATGTTGAGGCCGATCAAAGGTGCGGGCCACCCCTAGCAGGGCGAGGTTGTCGGCCTCGGTGCCGCCAGCGGTGAAAATAATCGAATCCACGCTGGCGTTGATCAGACCTGCCACCTGAAAGCGGGCCTGTTCTAGGACGGTGGCCGCCCGGTTGCCCCACTGGTGCAGGCTGGAGGGGTTGCCCCACTGTTCTGCCATCACCGACTGCACGGCGGCGATCACCTCTGGGCGCGGGGGCGTGGTGGCGCTGTAGTCGAGATAAATTTGCATAGCCCAGTCCTTTCCAGCCTTGCGAAGGGAATCAAATCCCCACCGCCTATCCTAGCAGGGCGGCAGGGACGGGCCATGGGTCTAAGTAATGATGGGCCGATGTAAATTTTCCTACGATCCCATGCCATTTTTGTTGACAGGCTGCATACTTTGGCATTCCCATGGGCAACCTAAAGTATTCCCGGTTCCCATAACTCCCCCAAGGCTCTGGATAACCTTTGTCCTTGGCCCTTAGCCGGGATTCATCGCGCCCCCTGGGATCTCCCCAACCCCAATGACAGGGACCGGTAGCGTTAGCTGCCCCTCTGCCAAGGTAATGGATTGGGATGTGGTGGTTTGCTGGGCTTGGGCAAGGGCCTGGCTCATCTCATCCACCCGGTCGATCCCCGTTTGTTGTAGCGCCACCAACCACGCCCAGCCCATATCCACCAAATCGGCCACGGCGACGCCGCCATAGCTGGGCTCAAAGGGACGCAAACGGTTCACGCCTTCCCCTAACAAAATGGCGGCCCCCCGCCAATTGCCGTTGGCTAAATGGTACAGACCCACCGCGATTTGTAGAATACCCTGGTAAAACGGCTTGTCGGTGGGATCCGCCTCCATCCATAGGGCCTCTAGAACATCGTGGCAGTCGTAATAGTCGCCCTGATTAAACAGGGTGATGCCTGCGGCTAGGGACACCTCAGGGGTAGCGTCGGGAATATTCTCTGGCAGGGTGAAATCCGACATAGATACAGGCTGAAATCCAGCATAGGCAAGGGAACTGGCACAGGGCGCTAGTTCCATCCTAAGGCAGAGGTGGTATTCTCCATTCTGAGTGTGTGTGATGAGGAAACGAGTATGGTAAGTTCTCCGGTTCGGCCCACGGGAAGCCCTCCCGCTGGGCAGCAAGGTGATGGCCGTTCCCACGATTTTGCAGGGGCACTGGCGGGCCTACAACTGCCTAAAACGCCCCTCTTTGGCACCGACGGTATTCGCGGCAAGGCGGGGGATTTGCTCACCGCCCCCCTAGCCATGGAAGTGGGTTACTGGGCGGGGCAGGTGCTCCGCAGCCAGGGTCAAACCCACGGCCCGATTATTGTTGGGCAAGATTCTCGCAACTCTGGACACATGCTGGCCACGGCCCTCTCTGCTGGGCTCACCTCCGCCGGGCTAGATGTGTGGCACCTGGGCCTTTGCCCCACCCCCACAGTGGCCTACCTGGCTGAATCCTGCCATGCCCTGGGCGGCATCATGGTTTCCGCCAGCCACAACCCGCCGGAGGACAACGGCATCAAATTCTTTGGGGGCGACGGCACCAAGCTCAGCAGCGCCCTTCAGGCCACCGTTGAAGCGGCCCTGCGCGGCCACACCGAGGGGCTGGGTTCTAGGGCCAGCCCCTCGGTGTGGCCCTAGAACCCAGCCAAACCTGGGGTCAGTGCTACTATCGGCCCGAGCTGGTGAACCGCTACATTAATTTTCTGCAAGAACCGCTGCTGCCTCACCTCGACCTGCGCGGCATGAAGGTGGTGCTCGACCTGGCCTGGGGATCGGCTACTCGCCTTGCAGAACAAGTCTTTCAGGCTACTGGGGCCGAGGTGATCACCCTCCACGGCAGTCCCGATGGCAATCGCATTAATGTCCACTGCGGATCCACCCACCTAGAGCCCCTCAAGGCCGCCGTAAAAGCCCATGGGGCCGATCTGGGTTTTGCCTTCGATGGCGATGCCGACCGGGTGATGGCCATCGACGCCGAGGGCCGCGTGGTGGATGGCGACTATATTCTGTACCTCTGGGGCAAACACCTGCGAGCCCAAAACCGCCTGCCCGACAACACCATCATTTCCACGGTGATGGCCAACCTGGGCTTTGAGCGGGCCTGGGAAAAACTGGGTGGCACCCTGGTTCGCACCAAAGTGGGCGACCAGTACGTCCATGCCGAAATGGTGAACCGGGGCGCAAAACTGGGCGGCGAACAGTCCGGCCATATCCTCTGTCACCACTACAGCCTCACAGGCGACGGCATCCTCACCGCCCTGCACCTGGCCTCCCTTGTGCAGCCCCTCGGCGGTTCCTTGGCGACCTTGATCGACCAGAGTTTTCAAACCTATCCCCAACGACTACAAAATGTGCGCGTTACTGACCGGGAACGGCGCATGAACTGGCAGGACTGCGACCCCGTGCAGCGGGCTATTGAAGCTGCCGAGCAGGCCATGGGCAATGAAGGCCGCGTCCTCGTACGTCCCTCCGGCACCGAGCCTGTCATTCGTGTCATGGTGGAAGCCATCCAGCAAGACCTGGTGGACTACTGGACGCAACACATTTCTAACGTGGTGTCTCACCATCTGGCGGTTTAGGCCACCCCAGGACTCCGCCAAAATCCCAAGGCTCCACCAAAATCCCAGGGTTCTCCAAGAACCCTGGGATTTTAATCTTGTAGCGCATTAAAGTCTTAACCAGCATGGTTACGCTCTGCCCATCCATCCTACAGAATGAATGGGTCGAAGGGGGGTGAGGGGGGTAGTTGCTCGACGCCTTGGCTATCTAGGCGGCTGCACAGGTCGGCCATCGACTGTTTCGTGACTGGATCAATCCACATCGGGGCAATTTCGGCCAGGGGCACCAGCACAAAGGCCCGTTCCCGAAAGCGGGGATGGGGCAGTTGTAGATCGGGAGCCTGGATCACCCAATCGGCGTACAAAATCAGGTCTAGATCCAGAATGCGTGGCCCCCAGCGTTCCTGGCGAATGCGGCCAAAATCGGCCTCGATGGCCAACAGGTTTTGCATTAAGGTGTGGGGAGACAGGCGGGTTTGGAGGATCGCACAGGCATTCAGGTAGTCGGGCTGGGGGGGGCCGACGGGGGCGGTTTTGTAGAGGCTGGAACAGGCCGTTAGCTGCGTTTTGGCCAAGGCTGCCAGTCGTTCTAGGGCCGAGGCCAGTACCGGGCGAGAGTTCCCTAAATTACTGCCTAGGGCAATGGCGCAGGAGATGGGTGCGTCCTTAGCAGATGCGTCGTTCATAGCCCACGCTGGATCTCGGTTGGGATGGATGCTGGCAATGTCTAAAGCATCCTACATTAGGATTAGGTCGGATTAGGCCGATGAAGCTTGGGGATAGGGAGAGATAAAATAGAGGTGGCCTGTTTTTGCGATTGACTCACTAATTCCTACCCTGCGACCCTGTCCCATGGCTATCAATGCTGCGGATGCCTTGACCCTAGAAGCCTGTTTGATTGCCCTCGCCAAATTAGAAACCGCCCTCCCCGCCGATCTCCACCGCCAGGTGCAAGATCTAGGGGCCGCCTTAGCAGCCAGGGATCCTGAGGCGGTGGAGCGGCTGCACCAAGTGGTGACTCGCCACGAGGATCTGAAGCAACATTATGAGGTGGCTCGGTTGGCCCTAGAGGATCAGTACCATTACCAGCGTCAAGCCAAGACCTGGCCCCCCGAAGATCCTAGCCAGGCGGCGGCGGCGACCCGTGCCCTCGAAGCCATGGCGGTGCCCATTCTTCAGTCCGATGACTTCCGAGAAACGGCCCACCATCTGCTGAAGGAACAGGGGTTTCACAAGCCTGCTCAGGCCGATCTATGGCCCTTCATGCGAACCCTCAAGCGCACCGTTACCAGTCTAGACTGGCCCTCCGTGCGCATGATGAAGGAGCTAGAACGCCAGCCAGCCACCCCGGAGCACCTGTCCCACAGTTTAAGTCTGGGGCTGGATCAGGTGCGGCGGATGGCCCTGCGACTGCGCAACAACGGCTACATCAGTCCGTTAACTACGGGCTTTTTCGACATGGTGCTGCCCCTGTTTGGGGTCTATCCCCACAAAACCGCGCGCCTCGACGATCAAACCTTTCTTACCCTCACCGCGAAGGGCTATTTCAAACTGAATCCGGTGATTGTGTTCCACCGTCACCAGGGCTGAGGGGAGTTCGTTGGCTATGCAGTGGCTGTCATCCTGGGGAGTGTGGTTGCTGGTGGCAGCCATTCCTGGTGGTTTAAATGTGTGGGTGGCCGTCGAGGAATTGTTTAAGGAATGCCGCCGCCTACCCTTCTTTCAGCCCCACAAAAGTTCTGGCTTCTGGCTGTGGGTGGGCTTTCAGTTCACCATTCCGGCGGGGCTATTCTGGCTCTTGTTTGGGCTTCAGACCCGCCCCCCCGTGGATCTCACCCTGCTGGGGCAGGCCTTGGCCTTTGGCTTTGGCTTTTTGGTGGTGCTCAACAGCCGCACCGACATTGCCGATCTCCCCACCGTCGATCTAAAGAATCTCTATAAGCTGCTGGTGCAGTATGCCCGTCGGCAAATTGCCGCCCAACAAACCGGGCGCACCACCCGCTTTTGGGCTGATGTGCAAAATGAACTGGTGCAAAATGGGGCCGATTTCAAAGATGGCTTTCTCTACCTGCGGCTGTACTTCCAGGAGGACATTTCCCTGACGGAGGAGGAAAAGCAGCAGTACCAGGATCGCCTCGTGACCGCCCAGGCCCAAACGGATCGATACCTCCAGGCGGAGTTCATTCGCTATCTCCTAGAAGTGCGGCGGGTCGATTTGCCCGAAGCCCTGCGCCGCTTTGGTGTTTCAGAAGCCTTGATTGGGAGATACTTTCCCCAGGCCAAGCCATGAACCCCATGGGGCTGAGTCGCCCCTAGAAAACTGCTGCAAAGGGATCAGTTTGCGATAAGGTTGGGGCTGAAGGGTTGTGGTGAAGAGGTTACGCCGTGTCCGCTGGGTTACCCACCGCTGATGATGGATTGAGGGAGGATGGGGAGAATCGCGAACCCCATCCAGGCGAAGCCCTGCGCGTGGGAGCAATCCTCGTCCCCTCCACCGATATCCTCCCCTGTCTGCGTCGCTACGGCCTGCTACCCGCCTTTCTGCGCGAGGTAGTGATTGACCAAGCCATTGCCCCCTTTACCCTGGACGAGGAGGAGGCCGCTGTCGCTGTCCAGCAGTTTCAGCAGGCCAACCAACTCACCTCCCCGGAACAGTGTCAGGCTTACCTTCAGCAGCGAGGGCTAACGGCAGCGGATCTGGAGACCCTGGCCCAGCGGGATCGCCGCCTGCACAAATTTAAACTCGATACCTGGGGCAACAAGGTCGAATCCTACTTTCTCCAGCGCAAAACCCAGATGGATCGGGTGCTGTACTCCCTGATTCGCACGCGGGAGGCTGGCCTAGCCCAGGAATTGTACTTTCGCATTCAAGACGACGGCGAACCCTTTGCCGACCTCGCCCGCCAGTACTCCGAAGGGCAGGAGGCCCAAACCGGCGGGCTGATCGGCCCGGTGGAGCTTTCCGTCCCCCATGCCTCCCTGGCTCGGGTGCTGTCCATCAGCCAACCCGGACAACTCTGGCCCCCGACCAAGGTGGGGGATTGGTTTGTGGTGGTTAGGTTAGAAAAGTTCTTTCCCGCCAAGTTAGACGATGCCACCCGCCAGCGATTGCTAGACGAACTATTTAACACCTGGCTGATTGAGCAAGTTCGAACAGCGTTGGCTGACAATGCCCCGATCGTCGCTGGATCCGGAGCCGCGTCCGGTGCAGATCCTCTGCCCTAGACGGCTCTAGATCTAAGGGACCGCCCCCCCAGGACGATAGAGCTCTGGGGGCCTACCTTGGAATAAATCTCCCCTGTTATGCTTCTGGCTTACTCACTTTCCTCACCTGGGAAAGCTGGGTATTTAGCGATACCCTAAAAAATGCAGAATCTGGGGCAATCCGCTCGGTATGCGCTGGTTCTATGAAAATTCTTTTGGTCGAAGACGATACCGCCACCCGCCAACTGTTGGCTCTTCATTTAACCGCCGCTCGCTATACAGTAGAGCAGGCCATAGATGGTGCAACCGCCCTAGACCTGGCCTCTCAGTGGAACTACGACCTGATTATTCTCGATTTGGCCCTGCCCCAGTTGGATGGTCTGAGCCTCTGCCGGGAGTTACGGCGGCAGGGATCTACAACGCCCATTTTGATCCTAACGGCCAAAACCGGAGACGAGCATATCATTACGGGACTAGATGCCGGGGCCGACGACTATGTCACCAAACCCTTTGAGGTGCAGAG
>CAZWNR010000007.1:0-21883 GCA_964635665.1 uncultured bacterium
TCGGGTTTCGTCGCGATAACGCGGAACTGGCCGATGCGGTCAATGGCGCGTTGGCCGCCAAAACGTTCGGCAATGATGTCGTCGTAGGTGTCGGCGATGGTAACGACAGAGAGAATGCAGGTTTGCAGTTCCATGAGATCCATGTTTTCGCCACCGAGGACGCTCTCGGCAAAGAGTACCTGATTGGCATCATCGAGGTGAAAGGCTCCGAATCTCATGCGGCGATTCTCCGTTAGTAAAAAGTGCATGAGATCTGGGCTAATGGTGCTGCCCACTGTAACACAACTGGTGGCCCGCACGGTGGCCAGATCTGCCTTTTGCCAGGGGTGAACTTCCCAGGGCAGCACCTCAATTTCTACTAGGGTAGAACCGTAGAGAACGTCAAATTTGGGCTGATCGTCGCAGGTGCGCAGGCGATCTTTGAATAGGTTAGCGGTTTGCAGATAGTCTGCCACCTTGGTGTAGGTGAGGGCCTGGACGGTGCTGGAAAAGGAAAGCGCCATAAAATGGTTCACACTAACGTAGGGCTATTGAAGGCTAAATCCAGCTCGTTTACCCCCCGATATAAGTGAGCGAGAAGACCTCGCCCCTACGGTTTAGCAGATAGGAAATCGGGGTTGTCTGAGGCGGATTTGATGTGGGGAAAAGGCTTGGCCCATCACCCATCCAATCCGGACATAATTTCTACATTACAAACATACTACCGTCTAGGGCTTTAACGGCATGGGCGTCGGCAAATTGTTGGGGGCTTTCGTCGGATTCTAGGCGACCATCTACCAGGTTAATGATGCGGTCAGCGACGTCCAAAATTCGGTTATCGTGGGTGACCATAAGAATGGTGCAGTTCTCCTCTTTAGCTAGCTTCTGCATGATAGTGACGACATCGCGCCCAGATTTTTTGTCGAGGGCTGCCGTGGGTTCGTCCGCCAGGATAAGTTGGGGGTGGTTGACTAAGGCACGGGCTATGGCCACCCGCTGCTTTTGTCCCCCAGAGAGGTTGGCAGGCTTGTAGTCTACCCGCTCCGCTAGGCCGACACGGGTCAGCATTTCCACTGCCCGCTGGCGTTTTTGACGCAGGTTTCCAGTTAGTTCTACCGCCATTTCAACATTTTGGGCGGCGGTGAGGGAGGCAAACAAATTGTGGGCCTGGAAGATAAAACCAATGTTGCGGCGCACCTCCACCCGTTGCCGATTACCCAGCCCGCGCAGCTCTCGCCCCAGCACTTGCAGGCTACCCTGTTCCACCGAACGTAGGGCACCGATTAACGTTAGCAGGGTGGTTTTTCCCGAGCCAGAAGGGCCCGTCATAATCACAATTTGGCCCCGATGTAGGTCAAGATTGATATCAAAAATAGCCTGCTTTCGTAGGTCGCCCTTGCCAAAGAAATAGTTGAGATTTCGAATCTGCACAGATACATGATTAAGCTGAGACTCTGGATTAGGTGGGGATGTTGGGGTCGGGGAAAGACTCATAGACCAAAGACCTCCGCTGGGTCGGTGCGCTGCACTTTGCGAACGGCAATTAAGCCGGAGACTAAACACATAATAAAGGTCAAAATATAAAGGTTAATTACCCGTTCCAAGGTCATTTGAAAGACAAGTCCTGTTACCGCTGCGCCCAAATTATAGAAAATTCGGCTAATTAAAAAACCCGGAATAAATCCAAACACTGAAAGAATAATAGCCTCCTGAATCACCACACCCATCAGGTAGCGATTGGTGTAGCCAATAGCCTTCAGGGTGGCATATTCCGACCAGTGATCGGCTACATCGGTATAGAGAATTTGATACACCAAAATAATCCCCACTACAAAGCCCATGGCCGTTAGCAGGGAAAACACAAAGCCAATATTGGTATTTTGTTCCCAGTAGAGCCGTTCTCGCATAATAAAGCCCTCCGGCCCATCCCTCGGCAAAATCAAAACATCTTGGGGCAGGTTTTCCCGCAGAGTTTTGACTAGGGCGTCAATATCAGTACCTGGTGCGGTGTGCAGCAAACCAATGTCGGCCGTGGCAAAGCTGCGTTCGGTTTCCTCTGGGCCACGGTTGGCAAAAAAGCGCAGAAAATTCTGGTCGCTCATGATCAAATTGCCGTTGCCCGCCGCAAAGTCTGTCCCTAGGCTAAAGGTGCCCACAATGCGAATTTCTCGATCCGCCAGTTCCGTAACCACCCCAGCTTCCCTTGGCCCCAATTCAGCCCTAGCACGACTATCGATCAGTGCCGTGTTGGGCAGGGTTAGGGCTTCTCGGTGGGCCAACACATCGGGTAAAAGTAAAACTGGATCGGCAGGATTATAGGCAATCACTCGCACAGGGCGAGTTTTGCGAGTTTCAGGATTTTTCCAGCGGGCTTCACTGGTGTAGATGGCGTAGGCTCCCTCTACACCATCAAAGGCTTGGGCCTGGTACAGCCGGCGACGGGCAAAGGAACGGGGCACAAACATATTTTCCTTCAGCCGATTGATGATAACGATATCGCCGTTTAGCTGCTTCAAAAACTGAGTTTGGCTGTCGTAAAGGGCGTTTTTAAACCCATTAAATAGAAACATTAACAGCACCGCAAAGGCCACCCCCGCCACGGAGGTCGCAAACTTTTTGCGGTCGTGGGTGAGGTTAAGTAGGGCTAGCGGGGTAGAAAACATAGGTTAAGCAAACACCTCGGCAGGGTCGGCGGTGACGGCTTTGCGGACGGAGATGAGGCCAGAGAGGGCACACATCACCACGGTGAGGGTCAAGACCAGGAGGATCCGCGTTAGGGTCATTTGCATGGGCAGGGTGCCAGCGGTGGCGCGGACGGCCATTTCATAGAGGGCGAGGGAGAGAATTAATCCCGGCACGTAGCCCATAACGGCTAAAATGATGGCCTCCTGGATGACGGTCTTAAACAGATAGCCACCACCGTAGCCAATAGCCTTGAGGGTGGCGTATTCCCGCAGGTGGTCGCGAATATCGGTGTAGAGGATTTGGTAGACGATCACCGTACCTACCACAAAGGACACCAGTACTCCCAGGCCAAAAATAAAGCCGATGGAGGTGGTTTGGATCCAAAAACGGCTTTCTTTTCGGATGATTTCGGGCTTGGTGAAGGCTTCTACATCGGCGGGGAGGCGTTCCATGATGGCCTGCTTCACTCGCTGAGGGTCGGCCCCGGGTTCCAGGATCACTAGACCCATATTCACCTGATCGAGGGGACGAGGGGAAAAGTAGCGCAGGAAATTCTGATCGCTCATGATCAGGGTGCCATCGGCGGCGAAGCCTCCACCGAGGTCGTACTGGCCGACAATCGTGATGCGACGACGGTCGGCTTCCGTTTCTAGGCCGATGGTTTGGGGGCCAAATTCGGGTCGCGACCGTCGATCAATAAAGGCAGAGTTCGGGGTCTGCAAGGCTTGCCGCCCTTCTGGGGTGTTAAGTTCCGGCATCAGAAACACCGGATCCATGGGGTTCATGGCGTAGACAAACAGGGCGCGGCTGATCTTGGTTTCAGGGTTTTTCCAGAGGGAATATTCCATGTAAAGGGGCATTACCCGTTTCACCCCCTCAATGCCCGCCGCCTGGTAAAGCCGCTCACGGGGAAACGCCTTGGTGGTGCTAATTTCTAGGGATTGGGGCGACATCAGCACAATATCGGCATTGAACTGGTCGTAAAAATTAGAGGTGGTGCTGACCAAGGCTCCTAGAAAGCCAAGGTTCATAAACATCAGCAGCACCGCAAAGGTGACTCCCGCCACCGCCACAAACAGCCGCGCCCGATCATGCCGCAGGTTATACCAGGCCAGGGGAATGCGCCGATGGGGCGACAATCCAGGGGTTTTGGCTTTGTACTTCTGGGGCATGGGGCAAACGATAGTACGAGGTTTTGCAAAGTCGTAGGATGGGCACCGCCCACCGTCTTCATTTCACCGGACCAGATACAGCCAAGATGGCCGTACTCCCCTGGGGCGGTCACCTACTCAATATCGATAGCAACATCTACCTGAAGGTTGGTAAGGGCGGCGACTACATCGCTTTGGTCAATTCGTACGCGCACTTCTACCACGCGGGCATCGGCGTTGGCGGCGGGGTCGTCGTCAATTACGTCGTTTTTGGCAATTTGTAAGCCAATTTCCGCTACGGTTCCGGTTAGGGTACCGGGGAAAGCTCCGTTGCGGCTGGTGATGGTGACGGGCTGGCCCAGTTTCACCCGGCCAATGTCAGTTTCGTAGACCTCAGCAACCACAAACATTTGGCGGGTATCTCCTAGGGACAAAATCGGCCCGCCCCCAGGAGACACCGCCTCTCCAGGGTAGGCCAACACCTCCAACACCTGCCCTGACTGGGGAGAGCGCACCAGGGTTAGGGCCAGCTGGGCCTCCGCTAGGGCCAGGGTCTGGGCGGCAGAATCGACCCGGCTTTGCAGTTGGGCTAGGGTGGTATTCGCCTGCACGGCGGCCAGCTGGGCCTCGGCATTGGTCATGTCGTTCACGCGGGCCTGTTCTAGGCGTTGCTGGGTGGCCTTGGCGTTGGTTACTTCAGCTTGCAGCTGGTTCACGGTGGCCTGCTGACGATCCAGCTCTTGACGGGCAATGGCCCCGGAACCGTGCAACTGCCGAAATCGAGCTAGGTCAATTTCCGCCACATTCAATTGGGCCTGAAGGCTCTGTACCGCCGCCACCTGGGCCGCAATGGCCGACTGCTGGGGACTATCGATCTGGGCAATGCGGGTGTTGGCCTCCTGTACCTGGGCCTGGCCTAGATTGCGCTGGGCCGCTAGTTGAGCCTGGGCTTCCGCGAGTTGACTAGCGGCCAAATCCCGTTCTGCCTGCCGCACCGCGTAGCGATCTAGGTAGGCTAAAACCTGCCCCTCCTCCACCTGGTCACCCTTGGCCACCGTCAGCCGATCAATCCGCCCAGCCTCCGAGGCCGACACCTGCACCACTCGACTGGCAGGCTCAATCCGCCCTAGGGCTACCACCTGCACCTGGCGGGGGGGAGGTAAAGCGGCCTGTTCCTCGGCCAACCGCCGCGCCTCTATTTGCTGGCGCACCACCAGGGTGGATCCCACGACCACCAGGGCTAGGGCACCTAGGGCCAACCAAAAAACCGGCTTTTTCCAAAAGTCAGAGGACTGGAACGTCATAAAGTAGGGCGGCTAAGGCGATGAAGAGGTTACATAGCCCATTCAAACTTAACTGAACGGTGTAGTTTAGTCAATCGGCAAAATAGAATGTCATTAACCTAAATTAGGCGTGTCTATCGATAAACGTCGGCGTCCTCAGCATCTTCGTAGGGCTCGGCTTCGCTGGGTTTGGCGCTATTGATTTCCTCCTTAAAGCCCCGGAGGGTCTTGCCCAGGGCTCCCCCAAGCTGAGGAATTTTCTTCGGCCCGAAAATCAGCAGCGCAACGCCAATCACAATCGCAACCTCAGGCCAACCTAGATTAAACATGGCGATAGCAGTAAGTGAACATCTCTGTGAGACCGGGGTCGTGGGTCAAACATCCTGTGATGCTAACCGATCCCACGCCTAGGACGGCATTGTCCCACGATTCACCCAGACATTCCTAGCCCTGGCCACACTCACCGCCATCCTTGGTGCAGCTTAGGGCAATGCGTTGGTCGCGGGCGGCACTTTCGCCAATGCGAACCCCCGTCAGCATCAAAAAATTTTCGCCATAATCTTCCCGCAGCGTTTCCATCTCTCGCTCCATGCTCATCACCTTCAGCTTGGGCGTACACCAGCGTCAGGTGTTGCTGGGCGACAACTCCTGACGGGTGTCGGCGTAGAGCACGGTGATGCTTTTGGGACGGGGCACCAGCCCCCGATCCAGCAAATCGGCCACTAGGGTAACGGTAGCGCTAGAATCCTTGCCGCCGGAGAAGTCTATCGCCCAATGCTGATACAACGAACCAGTGTGCCGCAGCGACTCCGCCGATAGCTCAATGCTGCGGTCTAACGACAAACGCTCGTTTTCAAACAGGCTGAGCGTTCTCATCCCAGGTAAACTCCATCCGTAGGGCTACTCTAACGGGAATAGCTCCGTTCTCTAGTAGGTTCTTTGAGGTAACAGACGATGGAGAACAGTTCTCTGCTCTCTCTTTCAGCCGTAGTGCAGCACTGCCATAAAAGTCCCGTGGGCAAATATTTACCCAGCGCCTTTTATGTTCACCACTCGGCTCTGACCTACTTAACTGAGGTCTTACAGAGCCAAGAACGGCAGGCTCGTCAACATTTGGCGGCCGATCATTCTTTCACTCTGGTGAAGTTCCACTTCGACCAACCCAGGATTTCCTACCTCTACTATCCCGACTTCGACCTCGAACCCCACCCCCTACTGCGGGCCAGCACTATTGTGGATTTGGCCACAGGCCGCATCGAAACCCGCGACTATAGCGATGCCCCCAACCCGCCCCTGCTCCACCGCAAAGAAACCTTTGTTACGCCCGACTATCCCCACTACGCCACCTTCGCCCACCTCACTCAGCAGCAAGTGGCGATGGGCCTGTTGGACAACTCCCGCGAGATCGGCACCCAGTTGAACTGGGAACGTCGCCTTGCTCAGCAGGGCATCGAAATCCACAACCACGCCCTCGCCTGCCCCATCCAGGCGGTGCAACAAGCCAAGCCCAAAATTCAACGACACAAAGCGGCAATCTCCCGCGTCACTGCGTCAAAACCCGTCCGCCTTGCCGTAGAAGCCGGACTCTTCCCGTCCGACACCACCTACTTCGACTACGGCTGTGGCCACGGAGCTGACATTGACTACATCCACCGCCTAGGGCTCAGCAGTGCGGGCTGGGATCCCCACTTTCGCCCCGACATTCCCCACCGTGCCGCCGATGTGGTCAACCTGGGCTACGTGATCAACGTTATTGAAGACACCGCCGAGCGGCGAGAAGCGCTGATTAACGCCTGGAATCTGGCTCAGAAAGTGCTCATCGTAGCCGCCCAGGTGTTAATCGATGACCGCACCCGTGGAGTGATTGCCTACGGCGACGGCATCATCACCAGCCGCAACACCTTTCAGAAATACTACGAGCAGGAAGAACTGAAAGCCTATATCGACCAGGTGTTGGGGGTTGATGCCATCCCCATCGCCCTGGGCATCTACTTTGTGTTTCGCGACGAAGCCCAGGCCGAGACCTTCCGGGCCTCCCGGTTCCGCTCTCGCGCTACGGCCCCCCGCATTCGGCTTAAGGTCAGCAAGTTTGAGCAATACCGAGATCGCCTCCAGCCCTTAATGGATTTCTACACGGATCGCGGTCGCCTGCCCACGGTGGAGGAACTGGGCGTTGAAACCCTGGCCCCCCTCCAGAACACCTTTGGCAGCGTCAAACGGGCCTTCACCGTCGTCCTGCAAGCCACCGATGCGGGAGAATGGGATGCCATCACCGACAAGCGCCGCAACGATTTGTTGGTCTATCTTGCCCTCAGCCACTTCGGCAAACGCCCCAAATTCAAAGACCTTTCGCTCTCTGTACAGGCCGATATCAAAGCCCTTTTCGGCAGCTATCCGCAAGCCTGCACCGCCGCCGACCTGATGCTGATGAGCCTAGGACGGATGGCGTTGATTGAAGAACGCTGTCGGCAGAGCCCCGTGGGTCAGCAGCGGCCCAATTCCCTGTGGGTGCATGTGTCGGCGTTGGATCAACTGGATCCCTTGCTACGCCTGTACGAAGGCTGTGCCTCCCGCACCATTGGCCGACCTGAAGAAGCAACGGTGGTCAAGTTCCACGTCCAAAAGCCCCAGATTACTTACCTGGAGTTCCCCAACTTCGACACAGACCCTCACCCAGCCCTCAAAACCAGCATGGCCATTTCCTTGCGCGATCTCCATGTTCGCTACCGCGACTATGCCCCCGATAACCCGCCCCTGCTGCACCAAAAAGACCAAACTCTCTCCTCGGATTATCCCCACTACGCCAAGTTTGCCAAGCTTAGCCAGCAGGAACAAAAGTGGGGTCTGCTGGACGACGTGAAGGCCATTTTTGACCGTCGCGGCTGGGAGCAATACCTACTAGATCATGGGGCCGAACTGCGAGGACACCGGGTGGTACGGCGCAAGCAGGCTGATTAGGGGCTAAATTTGGTCGGCGTTCCTTTTGCCGTAAAGGCCCAGATATCCCGCTTGTGCTGGGGGCCATAGCTAATGTGAATCGGGCGATCTGCCCCGTAAAAATAGAGCGAATCAAAGGGCAACCCTTGGGCCACAATCCACCGCACTAGGTCATCGCTGGGCAGATCGAGGATGCGGAAATCGCAGGCGGCTCCTAGGCGATTGCAGTAGTACCGTCCATTGCGGTTCACCTCGTGGGCCATGTGCTGATCCAGGCTGGGAGTAGCGATGCCGTACTTTTTCCCGGTTTTGGGGTCTTGCTTGGCTAGCCAGCGCTTGAGATCTGCCGAGCAAAAGCCGTAGGTCAGCTGAAAGTGCTCCCGGCCAAATTCGTCAATGACTGGGTCAATGATGAACTGACACAGCGCCTCCAGAGCAGGCAAGGTTTCCGCTAGGTTTTTGGGGAAGGGATCAATTTGATCCGCAAACCGCTGGTAGGTCTGCGTACAGGTGCAGAATTCCGCCAGCGTCAGATACCTCCCTAGGAGCTGGATAGCCAAAGATCATGATCTCCTGGGTTGTTTTCCTCTTCCACCCTAGGGCAGATCCCGGCACCCGATTATCCGTGGGGTGCCGCGCCAGCGCCATGGACGATTGGGATGAAGAATGTTGGAAGAGAAGCCCTACTCCAATCCCCTGAGTCCGAAGACCGATAAGCCGATAAAATGCTATGGAGTTGCTAAGTCCGTGCCAGGTCATGGCCAAAAAGAGTGCAGGGCTGCTGATGTACCGCCTTTCTGATCAAGGAATTGAGGTGTTATTGGTACATTCCGGTGGGCCATACTGGGTCAATCGCCAGTGGCAGGCGTGGTCAATCCCAAAGGGAGAAATTGACCCTGGTGAAGACGCCTTTACCGCTGCCCAGCGGGAGTTCCAGGAAGAAACCGGACAGCGGCCCGAGGGTCAGTTTCAGTCGTTGCGGGCCGTCCGTCAATCGGGCGGTAAGTTGGTGTTTGCCTGGGCCTTTGAGGGCGACTTCGACCCCAACACCCTCCACAGCAACACCTTTACCCTAGAATGGCCCCCCAACTCTGGGCGAATGCGAGAATTTCCAGAGGTAGACCAAGCGGCCTGGTTTCCTTTGGAGGAAGCGAAACGGCGCATCATCAAAGCCCAAGCCCAATTTCTAGACGAACTGGTCACCGTTCTTGCCCAACCGCCTGCCCCCGATACCCCCCATCTTCCCCGTTGTACCTGACTCACCTCCTGCTCAAACACTTCCGCAACTACCATGAACAAGCGGTTGCTTTTACTGCCCCCAAAACCATCGTGGTTGGGGAAAATGCCCAGGGTAAATCGAACCTGCTGGAGGCAGTGGAACTGCTGGCTACCCTCAAGTCCCACCGCACCAGCCGAGATCGAGACTTAGTACAGCGGGATCAGCCCCTTGCCCAGGTCAGTGCCTCGATTCAGCGAGATTTAGGTCCGTCAGACCTCTCCCTAGTGCTGCGCTCAGCGGGACGACGCACCGCCATTCTCAATGGCGAAAAGCTGCGGCGACAGTTGGATAGCCTCGGCACCCTCAATGCGGTGCAGTTCTCTAGCCTGGATCTCAATCTGGTACGGGGTGGCCCTGGGGAGCGACGCACTTGGCTGGATACCCTACTGATGCAGCTAGAGCCGATCTACGCCTACATCCTCAGTCAGTACAACCAAGTCCTAAAACAGCGCAATGCCCTAATTAAGCGGATCTACAGTGATGAGATGCCCGACACCAAGGCTCCCGACCGCACCGAACTAGCTCTCTGGGACGCTCAACTGGCGACTCTGGGCACCCATGTTATGCGCCGACGGGCGAGGGCCATCCAACGCCTTGCCCCCATCGCCCAGGAATGGCACCAAGCCATCAGCGGCCAGCGGGAGACCCTGCACCTCCATTACCAGCCCAACGTCCCTCTTCCCCAGGCTCCCATGCCCCCGTACGAGCGCACCGCTGTACGCCCCAACCCAGAAGGCTTCAACCCAGAGGCTCCCGATTCAGACGATCCCCCGTACGGGCGCACCGCAGTGCGCCCCAACCCAGAGGACACCAATCCAGAGTCTCCCAACCCAGGACGTTCTGGCCCTGACGAGGCCCAGGTCATTCAGGCCAATTTTCTGGCCAAAATCCAGCAGCGGGCCGTGGCCGAACAACACCAGCGCACCTCCCTGGTTGGCCCCCACCGGGATGACATTGACCTGATCATCGACGACACCCCCAGCCGCCAGTACGGTTCCCAGGGGCAGCAGCGCACCCTGGTGTTGGCCCTGAAGCTGGCGGAACTGCATCTGATTGAATCGGTGATTGGCGAGCCGCCCCTGCTGCTGTTGGATGACGTGCTGGCAGAACTCGATCTCCACCGTCAAAACCAACTCCTAGAGGCGATTCAGGATCGGTTTCAAACCATTATTACCACTACCCATTTGGGATCCTTCGATAGCCAGTGGATGACCATGTCCCAAATTCTCACGGTGCGTCAGGGCCAAATTCTCGAATGAGCCTTTATGTCGCGCATTTGCACATAGCGGATTTCACTGGAATGAGGCGCACTGGGAAGATCCAACCCTGTCAAGGGGGCTAACGATTCCCCAAACGCCCATAAACTCAGGGACTCCAGCCACGACCACCAGGGAATCAATTCCCTGGCTGATCGCAAATGTCTACTAAGGCAGACCAGGGAATTCAGATCCCAATCCTCTTTAGAGGATTTCAGCCTTGAGCCAAGGACTTCTAGTCCTTGACTGATCTGATGGATCTGAAGCCCCACAATGTGTAGCTCTCTGAACCAAGAACCGCCCTAGAGCAAGCCATGAACCATGGATTCAATGGATCATCAATTCAATGGGCTATCCTCCGGAAAACCATTTCATTGGTTCAATTTCCTCCATTTCGTCTACGATTCCATTCATTCCGGCCTGGTGGGAGGAGTGGTTATGGGACGACGGATCGGCGGACGGTGGATCGGCGGACGACGGATCCGCGTCAGCGGAAGGTCTACCATGGCGGTTGTGGGATTGGCCACGGCGAACTGGGTGGGCATTACGCTACCAGCCCTCAGTCCTGGTATGGAAATCTCGTCGCCCGAATCTGCCCTATCGTCGCCGCCCCAGTCCTTAACGGAGCTCTACCAGCTTCGGGATCAACTTCAGAATCAGCTTCAGGCCCCCCAACCATCACCGCTGCCCTTACCCCTAGGGCAGACGCCTGAGGACAACCCCACAACCGTCACCACCCTTGACCCAGCCGATCAGCTTTGGGCTGTTCATCACCGCATTCGCCATGAGGAATTGGCCCAGAGTCTTTGGCAGCAAGCCGTTCGCCAAGGGGATCAGGCCTCTGCCCTGGGGGATTCTAGCACCCTCTCCGATGAACTCGTTCCCGTAGCCTATGCCCAATGGCAACAGACTCTTTACACGCTCAGCCAGGTGCCGCCAACCTCCTTTGTGGCCCCCGCCGCCGCTACTCAAGCAGCCCTCTACCGCCAGCAGTTAGCCACCCTAGCCTATCGATACGACACCCTGCGGTCGGAGTTTTTGTTGCCGATTGCGGATCAGGTCGGTGATGCCTCGCGGGTACGCATCACCGTGTGCAATCTACAGCGGGAATGTCGGCGCTGGCAGGGAAACCGCCCCCCGGCAAACCCCGCCAGTCTGATCAAAGTTCCTGTGGCCGTAGCGTTGATGGCAAAGCTACAGCAGGAAGGGATCGATCCCCAAGTCGGCCTGTGGGTGAACCCCAACAACTGGACGGAGGATGCAGGCTGGATTCGGGTACGGTCACACTATGCCGTTGAACAAATTATGGCCGACATGATCAGCCGTAGCGGCAACGTGGCGACCAACCAACTCATTGACTACCTGGGCTGGGAGGGGGTGAATCAATCCCTCCAAGCCCAGGGCTACACCTCCACCCGCATTACAACCAAACTAGTGGGCGACAAAACCTACCCCGCCAACCGAGGCTTTGCCCCCAACCAACTCACCACCGACGAACTAACGGACATGATGGTAGGGATTTATAACCAGGAATATCCTGGCAGCGACGCCATTCAAGCAGCCCTAGCCAACCAAGTGGATATTCGGCTGGGCAAAACCGCCCTGCGGCCCCCCATGATTTGGCTGGGGGAAAAAACGGGCCGCAATTCCCAGGTGATTGGCAGCACCACCGCCGCCATGATTGGGGGGAAGACCTACATCATCACTGCCACCCTCGACCGCAGCGCCAACGAAGCCGCCCTGCGTTCCGTCATGGCGGATGTCGCCGAACACATCCTGACCCACCACGGGTTTGATTCCTTGGGGCCAGCCTTACCTCCCACCCAGCCGCCCCTCCCGTCACGGGCCTTTTTGCCCTAGCCCACGGCCATCGCTACCCGATCCCGCCATTATCTCGACCTACCCGAGGGTTGTTCCAACTCCGAAGGCAAGGCCCATATCCTTTGTCCTGATCGCTGAATCTGATCGCTGAATCTGATCGCTGAACGGGACTATTTTTTGCTGCGGGAGCAAAATTGTAGCAAGGGCAGCGTCACGTAACTTAAAACTTCGTTAGCATTATTAATGACGAGCTTAAGTTTTATCAATGACCTTAACCACCCCCCAGCGCCTTCTATCTCTTTCTGGGATGGCTTTTAAGCCTAATCTATCGACCCATACCTCCTTTCAGATTACTTGGATGATTCTGAGAGCTGTGGCCGGAATCGTAATGATTCATAACGGTCTTGATAAACTCTCTAATATTGAGAGCTTTGCTGAGGCCTATGTAGCCTACCTAGGTCTGCCCTTCCCCATTACCCTCAGCTACCTCGCCGCCTTCACTGAACTTTTGGGAGCTCCCCTCGTTGCCCTGGGCTTGTTCACTCGCCCAGCCGCCCTAGGGTTGTTTTTCACCATGGTGGTGGCCATGTATCACCACATCAAGGTGGCAGGCTTGAGCATTCCCTACCTGGAACTGTCGGCCCTGTATGCGGCCACGTTCCTGTTTTTTGTCATCAATGGCGCTGGACAGCTTTCGGTGGACGCCTGGATTGCCCACCGGATCACCGGTATGCAGACCAACCAAGCGGCGGATCGACGGGAGTCCCTAGAAACGGCTTTCCAGCGCTCTGGTCTACCCGAAGCCGAAACCCCCACTCGCTAGGAATCGCGAACCGCTCTAGGGGCCTTAAAACTCAGCGCCGACCTAGTAGCCAGTAGGTTGCCATGGAGCCACGTCCCTTAACTGCTACGTGGCCCCTTGGCTCAAACAAGAATTGATCCTTCAGTTTTTCGTATAGTTCCGGCGTTACCTGAATGCGCTGGGGTTCTCCAGTGGCTTCCATGCGGCTGGCTAGGTTGACCGTATCACCCCAGAGATCGTAGGCAAATTTTCGTTTGCCAATCACGCCAGCCACCACCGGGCCAGTGCTAATGCCGATGCGAATCCTAAACCCCTGACCATCGGGTCTAGGAAACCGCTGAATCGCATCCCGGATATCGATGGCAAACTGGGCAATGGCGGCATCGTGGTTATCCTGGGGGGTGGGCAATCCCCCCGCCACCATGTAGGCATCGCCAATGGTTTTAATCTTTTCGAGATGGTAAATCTCCGCGAGTTGGTCGAACATCGAAAAGATCTCGTTAAGCAACTTCACCAACTGGCGGGGGCTCATTTCCGCCGAAGCCGCCGTGAAGTCTACTAAATCCGCAAACAGCACACTCACGTGATCAAGGCTTTCGGCAATGGTTCGCGATCCAGACTTTAGGCGTTGGGCAATGCGATAGGGCAGGATGTTGACCAATAATCGATCCGCCTGCTGTCGCTGCTGCCGCAGTTCATCCTCCATCTGGCGACGTTCGCTAATATCGTGGACGATACCCTCGTAGTAAAGTAGCTGGCCCTCATCATCAAAGACGCGCCAAATATCTTCACTGATCCAAAAGCGACTGCCGTCCTGGCGAAAGACCTCAGACTCGGCGTCGGTAATTTTGTCAAAACGGCCTAGGTAAACCATCAGTTCCTCCCGCCGCTTTGCCTGCACGTAGATCTGACGGCCAATGTTATCCACAGCGGCGATCATGGTTTCAGCAGAGTCATAGCCAAAGAGGCGCGCCATGGAGGGATTAACGCTGAGAAACTGGCCACCTGCACTGGCTTTGAAGATGCCAACGGTCGAATTTTCGAAGATGCTGCGATAGTTCAGTTCCGCCACTTGCCGGGCTTTTTCGATCTGGACGCGCTCCTCAACTTCCCGCTGAAGCTGATAGTTTTTTTGGTAAAGCTGCCGCCGCTGCTGAGCCAGATAAATCTGGTTCTGCACTCGTACCAACACCTCTTGCACCGCAAAGGGCTTAGCAATGTAGTCAGCCGCTCCCGATTGAAAGGCCTTCACCTTGTCCAAGGAGTCAGCCAAAGAACTCAGAAAAATGACCGGGATATCGCGAGTCGCTGGATTTTTCTTGAGCTGTTGACACAGGCTGTAGCCGTCTAAATCAGGCAACATAATGTCCAACAAAATCAGGTAGGGAGCTTGCTCAGCAATCGTAGCGAGTCCTGCCTCTGCGCTGGCGGCTTCGCGCAGCCGATAGCCCTGCTGAGTCAACAGCCGAGACAGAAGACGCCGCGTGTCCTCGTCATCGTCGATAATGACTAGATCAATCGATGGAGGGACGAGATCAAGCGATGAAGCCGCGTCTTTCACTCAGAACAAACTACCCATCTAGTTAAGGTTTAGCGCAAGGCCTAGACAGAGACGTACCTGGGGGACCCATAGACCCGCCTCTCCTGTCTGGCTATCCTACTGGTCAAGTCCAGACTGGTCAAGCTTAGCTAGAGTAAGCACCTAAACGCTAACGGATCCGGAGACTTTGGCCCATATTTCGGTAACCACTGACAAAGCCCTGACGAAACACCACCTCGCTATCTCCAAACTGCCAAACTTCCTCACAGCGGTCGTCGTTGCGGGTAATGGCGCTAGGGGTCTGCTGCTGCGCCCTCAAAACCTCACCTCGACTCGAACCAATGGTCCAACGGGCGGGGGAAGGAGACGCTAGGGCAGACTTTGGTGGCGTCAAAGACACCTCTAGGATGCCATCAAGATCCAGGTAACCGATCACATAATCGTCCTCAAACAGCACAGAACTTTGGCCAAAATAAAGAGTATGGCGGCGGTCCGAGGCATAATACTGCTCCGTCCGGGACGGTGCCCCCTGAATCCGAAGCACCTCCGCCTGAGGACTACCCATGGTCCAAGTCTGGGGCGCGGCCTGGGTAGACTGCACCAGCGGCGCATCGGCCAAACTGCGCAGATTTCCCTCAAGGTTGGCATACTGCGTTACGTAGCCATTCTTAAGTTCTACCGTGCTGTTGCCGTAGCGCAAAATTTCCTGGCAGGAAGCGTCGTAGCGCAGCACTTGAGACGGGATGCCTTGGATAGCCGCCACCCAGTCCCGATCTGAACCCACCGTCCAGTAGATAGGTGTCGTTGGCGTACGGGGAGCACGACTGCGAACATTGCTCTCCGCATACTGGGCATTGCGACTATACTCAGAAATTTTTTGATTGGCGATGGCATAGTTAGGATGATTCTTGGGCACCGTCTTCAGCGCCGTGGTTGCTTGCTGCCACAGCCATAAAACTTCCACCCAATCCTCTTGAGATTCCGCCGTTTGGGTCAATTCGGCAGCCGCCATGGCCTGGTGAGTGGCCTGCTGAAAGGGATCTTCCACAGCCAAGACAGTCGTACCGGATCGCCTCAGCCAGGCCCAAGGAGTTTCCCGCAAAGCAAAGAACATCGTTGCGGCCCCCAGACCTAAGGCAAGGCCCAACAATCCCCAGGTGATACGCTCAATCAAGGTTTGCCCCTGCCGTCGCAGCTGAACGGTATAGAGGGGTTGGGGCGGACTGCCCTCTATCTCAGGATGGTCACGGGGCATAGGTCAACAAAATATCGACGAGATCAATACCGATAGAGATACATATAGATTAAAGTTACACCGATCTAAAAAAATATGCGCCAGCGGAAACAGCTTGACCTGCCACCTGGAATCCCGTGCCAACCAAGAGCCTGCACAGGATTAACCCATCGATCCCATAAATGAATAAACCAATTCCATGGAACTTAAAGGTTACTTTAAGGATCAGAGGTTCCCAATGGGAATCCAGATCAATAAAGCTTCGGAAAGAGCTACAGCGGTTTGTGGTCTATTGAAGGACACTATTACCCGATGAATAGAGCGCGTTTAAAGCCTTTGCCTATGGCTCGCTGAAGCAAAAAGTACTTCTAAAGGGCAGATCCTCAGTCAAGGATCGTTTGTAAAGCCCTTGACAGTTACCTTATTGTGATTTCACAGAACCTAAAATCTCCATAATCTTATCTCCAGCTTCAATAAGACTTATATTTTTCAAAGTATCCTGCCGTATAATTTCACTATAATGCCAAGCCTGCTAGACTATGTTGGAAGCATATTGCCGCAACCGACGAATACTGCCCCCAACTAGCATTCGTCAATCTGATGAGATACAAACCAGTTGTTCAGATCTTTGTGTGTCAAGCATTCTGCTTCTACCTCACTGAGCTTAAAAATTCTATAAAGTTGTTTGCAAGCATACTCGTATCGCTGATGAGGCCAGCCATTGTCAATACAGGCCACATGTTAAACACCGCAAAGACACTGAAATGATCCCTCAATCTAGCTTAATGGAAAACTTTAAGATTCCCAGCTTTTCTGCGACAAAACTTCACAAACTCTTTATTTATATAAGTTTAGAATTCTCAAAAACTTTTATAATTGGTGAGCCCAATCTGCTCAGGGGGCATGTTATGGAGTAATTGGCATGTACTGTTTAAGCAAAGTACTGATCTGTACTTAAGGTGGATACCGCTCTGAGAAATTTTCATGAATATAAACCCTAAAGAAATTATCGATAAGATCAAAGTACTAGCTTCAAGATCTTTCTTTCGAGATAGTTTTTGGATGCTGGTCGCTAAAGTATTAGGCATGGCTATTCAGCTAGCCTATTTTGTGCTTCTTGCCAAGTATCTTAGAGCCGAATATTACGGTATTTTTGAGGGGACAAAAGCAGTCTGGGCCATTGCATTTCCATTTGTTGGATTGGGGTCAGAGCATGTCTTAGTTCAAGATGTATCCAGATCTCTAAAAGTCTTCTCACAACGTTGGGGCGACACCTTATCTGCATTCTCTCTTTCTCTGATAATCGTTTTCTTCGTTTTCTTTCCAATTACAATTTTCTTCTTACCTGCAGTCCCACCTTTATTTATTCTTCTAACCTTAATTGCTGACTTAGTTGGACTTAAGCTATGTGTCTTATCGGAAAGCGTATTTATTGCAAATCAACAGGTAAAAGAAGCCGCTCTATATAGTTTTTTTTACAAGTCACTAAAATTAGTTGCAGTTCTTTTTCTTCCATTTTTTCCCGGCAATAATCAGCTGCAAGCCTGGGGGTTCCTTTACTGCTTGAGTTCAGTTATTCCAGCTATTTTTCTCTTATTTTTAATTCAAGTTAAATTTGGGAAACCGATATTCAGGTCACTAGCTTTTGTCAAAGATCAAATTAAATATGGTTTTTTATTCTCGTTGTCTGAATCAGCTTCCAGCATTAATTCTCAGATGGATAGAGCTATGCTGACAGCAATGTCTACGCCTAGAGCAGTCGGGATCTACAGTGCAGGGTATCGCTTTATTGATATGTTTTACATTCCTGTTTTTGCTATTCAAGGAGCAAGCTATCCACGCTTTTTTAAGTGTGGCGAAGAAGGAATACGAGGAACATTAAGATTGAGCAGAAAATTATTCCTTCCGGGCATGCTGTATGGGATCACAAGTATGGTCATACTAATTGCCCTGGCTCCTTTTGTACCTAATATATTGGGTGAAGAATTTAGCCAGTCTTCTTCAGTTCTCATTTGGTTATCACCTACTCCGTTATTGTATATTTTCCAATACTTAGCGGCAGACTCTCTGACCGGTGCAGGATTTCAGAAATCTCGTAGCTTGGTACAGGCAGGGGCTGCGGTACTTAACGTATCACTAAATTTTTATCTCATCCCGATTTATTCTTGGCAAGGGGCAATATGGGCTACATTAGCATCTGAAATTTTTAGATTGGTTTTTCTGTGGTTATTTATTGCTTACTTATACAGAAAAACGACCATCTCTAATGGATGATAAAATTATATCAAGCAAGGATCACAAGTCTTCTTATTGCGGCCATCCGGAATCGCCAAAAGTCCATTCAGATTGTATCCATAATAAGCTCATTCGTTAGCACCACAACACTGGAGGGTACTCTTTAAGGGTGATCTCTGTTGCTACATCAGCATCCAATATTTGGAAGGCACGTCTCTTTGCCACTCTATCAATGCTATATGGTTTTTCAACAAGATCTGTACGCAGACTAAATCCTCCTCCATCTTAACATTCGCTTCCGTTAGCCGTTTCACTTCTGTTAGCTATCTCAGAAACATTGGTAAACTAGATTTTCGTTCTCGATATCGCTCTAGCGACTTCACAATAAACCTTAGAGCGGCCCCAGATCGGTGGGCTAATTAATTAACATTGCGAATTCGTTCGTCCTCACAGACAGCAATGATCATCTGCAGATCAGTGCTCTAAGCCTTCATTGACTCTTCACCCTTTTCCTTCCCACACCTTTGTGAAACCCGCTATAGTATTCGGTATCTATAAAAAAATCCTAAGGAGAATGCAGGAGTACTTAGCATAAATGAGTAAGATCTCCACGCACAAATATGCTTAAATGGTAAATAACGTGATAAGTGAAGTTGCGGTCGAGGTGAGAATGGTTCTATAGGTTATATTTAAACTACTACAGGCTAGTCGTTGTATCTACTTCTATTCTGAGACTACTATGAAAATTTTAATGTTAGCGTTTGAGTGCAATCCAGACTGGTATTCCTTACCAGCCGTTGCATATAACTACATCAAGGTTCTAGCTCAGCATGTTGATGAACTGGTAGTAGTAACACAGATCCAAAATAAGGAGAATATTGAGAAATATGGCAGTATTCAAGGTGTAGAGTTCGTTTTTTTAGACGTTGAAGGAGTTGTCGGCCCTTTTGAAAGTGCAGCAAGTTTTCTGATGGGTGGACATAAAAAAAATATTGGCTGGACTATTTATAGAGCACTGATATACCCTGCTTACCTATATTTTGAGTGGGTTGCCTGGAAAAAATTCAAGTCCCGTCTAAACAATGGAGATTTTGATATTGTACATCGACTCACACCAATGACACCTACGCTTCCTAGCCCTATAGCTACGTGGAGTCCTGTGCCATTTATCTTGGGGCCACTGAACGGAGGTCTGCCCTGGCCCAAGCAATTTATTAATGAGCAGAGACGAGAAAGGGAATGGTTAAGCAATTTTCGCAATTTATATAAGTTTTTTCCCTATCAGGCTTCTACCTATAAAGACACGGATGTTGTTCTAGCAGCTTTTGAACATACAATAGCTGACTTACCCATTTCGTGCAGGGATAAAATCATCAACTTTCCAGAGGTTGGTATCGATCCACACCTCTTTAGCTACTCTGAGCGTTGTATCAAGGAAAAGCTGACTATCCTATATGTAGGTCGCCTAGTACCGTATAAGATGCCGGAAGTCGTGATTCAGGCTTTTGCCCGTAGTCCAGTTCTCCAAAAACATCAGCTTCTCATGGTTGGAGATGGTGCAGAAAGAGCTAGGCTTCAATCAATGATTGAAGAACATTCGTTAGAGTCTTGCGTTCATTTACTTGGCTCGGTATCTCATGAGAAAGTAAGTCAGATCATGAATGAAGCTGATATTTTTGCGTTCCCATCAATTCGTGAATTGGGTGCTGGAGCCGTGGTGGAGGCAATGGCTTGTGGCCTAGCTTGTGTAGTGGTAGATTATGGTGGTTGCGGTGGTTTAATCAATGCTGATCGCGGCATCAAAATTCCCATGGGAAATAAAGAGCATCTTACCGAAGCATTGAGGATTGAGCTGGAAAGCCTTGTTCAAGAACCTGCCAGGGTTGTGAGCCTAGGAAAGGCGGCCTACGATCATGCAATGTCCCACTACTCTTGGTCGGCTAAGGCCAAGAAAAATGTAGAAATTTACAACTGGGTTCTGGGTAAAGAGAAAGCTACGAAGCCAGACTTCTGGAGCGGCGAAAATGACGCGATTTGAGCAAGTTTATAGTCTCTGTGGAATGTTTCATGATTACATGCTTGATAAGCATTATTAGTCTAGTTTTGAGAAGTAAATGTCTCGTAGTTGTGTATCTTGCGCATTCCACCTTCATCAACAATAATTAGAGATGGGTTTGATATTTTTTCAGAAAGAAGATTAGAAATACTATCTATTCTTTCCTCTTACCTATAGCTGTTGTCATTCTTGTTCGCATCTTAAACTTACTACTGGTACCTAACTATGACTTTGGAGATTCCTAAATTAGTTATTGGCATGCCGGTCTATAATGGCGAAAAGCATATTGCAGAGACTGTGGAGTCAATTCTGGGGCAGTCTTTCGGAGATTTTAAGCTACTGATTAGTGATAACGCTTCAACTGATAAAACAGGTGACATTTGTAAGGAGTATGCTGCCAAAGATTCACGGGTAATCTACGTTAGGCAACCCAAAAACCTTGGCATGGCACCAAACTTTAATTATGTTTTCCAACCTGGTGATTCATCCTACTTTAAGTGGGCGGCTCATGATGATATTCTTAAGCCCACATATCTAGAACACTGTATCGAAAAGCTTGATGCCAATCCATCTTTGGGGATGGTTCATTCCCCCACCTTACGTATTGATGATGCTGGCCTTGAACTAGACTTATACAATGATATTGGCCTGGATGGTGAGCGTATCAGTGATCGATTTTGGAAGGTGCTCTGGACGGTTAACATTTACGAAATTTATGGCGTAATCCGATCTCGATATGTGGCTAAAACAAAGTTAGCGGGGAGTTATTTCGGTTCAGAGCGCAATATCTTAGCTGAAGTTTTAATGCAGGGTAGCATTGAATATCTCAGTATCCCTGAGTTCGCTAGGCGCGATCATGAAGCTTCGTTGACAGCGATGCATCTTGAATCAAAAGCGAATCGAGACTTCGCTCAACGACAAAAAGTTCATGCTACTGACGTGAAAATGACAGGTCTACAAACGTCATTTATTCGATTTAAGGAATACTTCAATTCCATCCAGCGTTTTCCGATGCCTTTAGCTGATCGGATACGTTGTCACCAAGCTTTACTAGATTGGGGTATTAAACGTGGGCTTGAGAGTCTGACGGGATCGGGAGAAAAATATCGAAATAAACTTTATGCACAGCTTGATCAAGATCAGGCCTTTAAAGACGTTTGATAAGGTGAAATGCATTCAATACAGTGCATCGTCAAGAGGTCTCCTGCTTCCCTTTGTAAGGGTGTCAGGCTGGTTGCCTGACACAAGTCCCGAAAGCCTTGAAAATACGTTGTCTTGGATCTGAAGCCTATGGCCTCTGGACTGGAGCCGGAGGACTTGGCTAAAGGGCCTTTCGGGTTAAAGACCCCAACGAGAAATCAGGGGTTTCCAGAGATGTGTCAGGCAGTCAGGGTGGCAGGAAATTCTTTTCAAGAATTGGATTAGTGAGTTAGGGCGATTCTGAGTTAATTAAATCCGGACCAATTAATAGGTATTTTACTGAATCGAGCATCGTTATGGGTTGTGAGGACAGCAATACCAAATCTAAACTCCATATTCCCAACTCCCACAAGGGCGCATAGGACTAAGACTGACATTCCGCAGGTTGACAAACCGAATATTTGGAGTGGTTGGGATAAGCTCAG
>CAZWNR010000008.1:0-21840 GCA_964635665.1 uncultured bacterium
CCAGGCGTGATCCCCAACAGCCAGCATCGGCAGGGGCAACGGGGCTTCCCCGGTGGTCGTAGATGTTGCCCGGCGGGGGGGCGAAACACTCTCGCCATCGGCAGATCCCCCGATAAAGGTAAACCCTACCCCCTGGGCATTGGCGGGAAGGTGGGACGTGGCATGGGCTGAATCAAATTCCATCGGACAACCTCAAAGGGTGAAGTAGGGATAGGGGCTATCAATAGAAGGATTTTTAATGAGAATACATCGCAATTAACTTGATGAGCCAAGGTTAGCATAATTTCATTACTCAATCGGCATTAAATAATTCTTTAATGTATTTTTTGACCCGCTCAAGGTAGCATGAGACACACTCTTGCTCGGAGGTCTACTCCTTGGATTCAGATGCTTTTCAAGCTTTTCCCCCTGGCTGGATAGGGGGTGCATCGCAACGACAGCCCTAGGAAAAGGGCGGCCTTGGGGTAGGCATCGCACCCTGATCGGTAGTTGCTGGTTGTTATAGAGAGAGCAAAAAGCAACTAATTAATGAGAATAAAAACTATTACTAAGGAGCTGATCGCGGGTTGATACATTCCGACATGGTTTGATACAGAGTGGGATGGGTCTGGTCCCAGTCGTCCGCGCCGCTAGTGCGGCATTCCCAGGGATAAAAATCTATGTTTAGAGCAAGTCCTGCCCGGTTCCCCCCGACTCCTTGGCAGTGCACTGCGGCTCATTACGGCGCTTAGGGTGTACCTGGGGAGGGTTTCGCCGAGTCAGTTTTGCCGTTCCCTTGGCGCTATGAATCAGACGGTTCTGCCTTTTGGAATCGGGGATATGGAGGTCGGATGTGGTGTGTGTGGATGGGTGGGACGTAGTAACTGTCGCGGATTTTGCAACCTGAGCTAATATCTAAGCCGATTTAGGTAATTCCTGCGGCTAGTGTCCCTCTCAGCTGCTGCATCGACGTTTCTGCCGATCAAGGTCGGCAGGAAAGTAGGGCAGGTATGGGGTACATGGGGTTGTCAGGGGGTTGCCAGGGCGAGTGGGAGGCCAGGTCGCTTGCGCATTCAACAGGTATTTACGGGGGTTGTGGGGGTGATGGGGGCCTGCCTCTTTGGGGGAATGCCCGCCAAGGCCAGCCCTCGCCTGCAAACCTGGCAGTTCGATACGGGCCAAAATCGGTTTATGTTTACGACTGAGGGCGGTGTGCAGCCCCAGGTGAGCCTAGGTCAAAATCCCAATCGACTCATTATTGATCTGCCCGGCATTATTACCGATGAGGCGGTGGCCGATCAGTTTATTGGCGGCGCGGTGCGGGCGGTGAAGGTGATGCAGGCCGATGCCCGGTCTACCCGCATGGTGCTAGAGCTTGACCCCAACTACACCATCGACCCTCAGCAGGTGCGGGTATGGGGGCTGACGGAATCCCAGTGGGTGGTGCAGTTGCCCAGCTTAACCCCCGGAGAGCCGATCCCAGAGGCCCGGTATCCCACCGCCACATATCCCACCGCCACATATCCCACCGCCACGAATTCTACAGTTACCGATCCTGCGGCGGCGTATCCTGCGGCGGCGCATCCCACAGCGACGGAATTAACAACGGAGTTTGCAGCGGAATTCACGAAAGCCAATGCGGCCCCTTCCTATTCCACCAGTTTCCCAGCCGCTAGGGCGTGGCCGACGAATCCTCTGCCTGCGCGTCCTCCCTTGCCTCAGACGGTCGGAACCCAGGATCTGAATTCCGCCACCCGTCCCCCTGCCCCGAACTCTGCCCCTCGATCCGCTTTAGCGGCGATTCGTCCGTTTCCCTACCCTTCGGCTCCGCCCTCCAGTGACCAGCCGCCCGCCGCCCCGCCGCCGGCCATCAACCTGACGCCACGGTCTAGCGCCAATCCTTTGCCACCCTTGCTTAGCCGCAACCAGGTGAGCTATACCCCCGTTAGCCCCACGGCGACGGTTATTCAGGCCATTCAGACCACGCCCCACGGCTTCTTTATGCCCTTGGCGGGGGCCACGCCCCAGGTGCAGATCTACCGCACCCGCGATGCCAACCAAATGCGGCAAATTGTGATCGATGTGCTGAATGCCGCCATTCCGCCGCAGATGACCCCCGAAACCCTGCCCCCCTCCCGCTACGGCATTGCCCGCTGGACGGTGACCCAATTTCCTACCCTGCCCCCGGCGGTGCGCATCACCCTCAATTTGGACAACGTTAGCCCCGACTGGCAGGTGAACCTGGTGGCGGGGGGGCTGGTGATGACCCCCATTGGCGTAGCGGCCCAACAAATTGCGACGGCTCCGACGACGGTGGTGCTTCCGGTACTCCACGCAGCCCAAACTCCCCAGACCTCATCTCCCGTGGCCTACCCAGGGGCCGCTATCCAAACCCAGGCGGCGACCTTACCCCAGCGGGGGCAGGTGGTGGTGATGCTCGATCCCGGTCATGGCGGGGCCGATCCGGGGGCCATTGGCATTGGGGGTTTACAGGAAAAGGGGGTGGTAATTGCGGTGTCTCACCATGCGGCCAACGTTCTTCGTAGCCAGGGCATTTCGGTGCAGATGACCCGCCAGGGCGACGAAACCCTCGACCTTCAGCCCAGGGTAGACCGAGCCGAGGCGGCCAACGCCACCATTTTCGTCAGCATCCATGCCAATGCGATTAACATGCAGCGCCCGGAGGTCAACGGCCTAGAGACCTATTATTTCGCGGATGCCAGCCTGCCCCTAGCCAACGCCATCCATCGGCGGGTGATGGGCACGATGGCGATGAACGACCGGGGGGTGAAGCAGGCCCGATTCTTCGTGCTGCGCCGTACCACCATGCCCTCGGCGCTGATTGAAATTGGCTTTGTCACCGGAGCCTTGGATGCGCCCAAGCTGCGCGATCCCCAATGGCAAGCCCAGATGGGCCAAGCCATCGCCCAGGGCATCCTCGACTACCTCCAGGGCGGGGGCCGATAGCCTCGGTAAAGCCAGGTCATTCACGACAGCCTTTGTCCTGTGTTCTGATTCGTTTCAGAGGATTGCGGCGGTGGATCTTGGCCGTTCAGCCCTTGGCTCCTCGACCATAACCACCAGGGAGTGAACTCCCTGGCTGATCGCGAACGTCTGCTTCAGCAGACTGGGGAACTTGGCTCCTAATCCTCCTTTGCTCCAGAGGATTGCGGCTGTAGATCTTGGCCGTTCAGTCCTTGGCTCCTCGACCATAACCACCAGGGAGTGAACTCCCTGGCTGATCGCGAACGTCTGCTTCAGCAGACTGGGGAACTCGGTTCCCAATTCTCTTCAGAGGATTTTGGCCTTGAGCCAAGGACTTCTAGTCCTCGGCTCGTTCTAGTTGCACACCCCTGCGGCGTACTAGGATTGGAGGGCTGATTGTGGTGTCTGTTGTGTCCTACGTTCTCTATCGGCTGATGTGCCAGCGTTCCCGTTGGGCCAAGACCCAGCTATGCAAACCAGCCCTAGGACGGATGGGGCTGTGGGTGGTGGCCTTAGGATTAGGCGGATTCGTGGGCGTGATCAGTCCTAACCCAGCGGGACTGGGGACTCCAGCCCAGGCCCAGGCGTTGCAACCGGAGGTGCGCGATCCCTTTTTGGCCGATCCCCTGGCGGATAATCCCCGTGATCCGCTGTTGCCCACGCCCTCGGTGGATCGTCCCCTCAGCCCCCTAGAGTTATACGCCCTAGAGCAGGATCTCAACCAACTGGCCCGTGAGGCCGAAGCCCTCGCGGAGGCTGATCAACCGGAGGCTGCGAAGGAACAGTGGATGCGGGAGGTGCGGCTGCGGCGGGTGTTGGGCATCGAGGCAGAACTGGAGGCCATTGACCGGGTGGCCCAATGGTTGAGAGACACCATCGCCACCCAAGAATTGCAGCTTCTCTCGGCTCGGTTAGATCAAATTCTTCCCACCCTAGACCCAGCCCAGCCTGGGGATCGGGCGCAATTGGCGGCGATGGCCAACACCTACACCACCCTCGGCAATGTGGAAACTGCCGCCACCCTGCGCCGTACCCTAGCGGAGGAAGCCCTGGCCCGAGGCGATAGCGGTGAACATCGGGCACAGCTAGAGTCCCTAGCGACGCTCTATGCCGATTGGTTTTATTTTCCAGAGGCTGCTGCCACCTATGGCGAACTGGTGGCCCTAGCCCAGGGTGAGGGCGATGATGAACTAGGCTTTTGGGTCAGACAGATTGAAAACCTAGAGTTTGCCCAGCAGTTTGAGGCCGCCCTAGAGGCCCAGCAACCATTGCTGCTCCGCTACCGAGCCGAGGAAGATCTCTGGCCCCGGATGGCGGCGCTTCAATACGCCATGGCCCAAAACCATCAGCGGTTGGGGGATGTGGAAACGGCCTCGCGCCAATACCAACTCGCCTACACCAACGCCATCGGTAGCCGACAGTTGGAGATCGCAGCCCAAACTCTCAATGCCCTCGCCAGCCTCTACCGCCAGCTAGAGCAATGGCCCGATGTCGACTACCTCTACCAACAACTGCTGACCGTGGAACGGCAGGCCCTCGATGCCTATGGTTTGATGGAAACCTTCGACCAGATCGGCCAACTCTACGAGCAAAGCGGCAATCTGGATGGAGCCATGCAAGCCTACCAGGAGGGGCTGGCACTGGCCAAACAAATTAATCACCGCCAAGATTACTTTGCCGCGCAGGTGGATCGCCTCAGCCCTACGCCCTAGCCCCGCCGGAGCAGCATTAGCCCCCCGGCCACTACCCCCAAGGACAGCAGCAGCGTAGGTTCGGGCACTGACGTTGAGGGAGGGATTTGCTCGATCTTTTTCAAAAACCGAAAGGTTACCGCTTCTCCAGCGGCTACGCGGCGATCAAACTGGAACACCGCAGAGCCATCGCTATTAACGAGGGGGCCTGGGGTATTCACCAACTGGGGCCGCCGCCCACTCTTCAGCTGGGTGATGAGAAAGGGATATTCAATAATTTGAACGAGGTTAGGGGTTTGGTTCATGGCCACGAAGGCCATGGTACCGGAGGGGTCGCTTTGGGTCAGCAGATTGTGCTGGAAGCCGGTGGAGTCGTTGCTGAAGGTGTTGACTTGAGGGACATCAAAGTCCAGCAGGTCAAAATCGATGTAGCTAAACAGGGTGATGTCTAAATCCGTAGCCCCTGTGTTGACCAGGGTGAGGGTTTCGTCTCGAAAGGATCGGCGGCTGCCATTGCTAAAGCCTCGCAGGGACAAGTCTAGGGAGAGGGTTAAGCCGCCACTTAAAGCCGAAAACTGAGCCAGGAAACGATTCTGGCTGGGCTGGGTGAGGGACAGCAGACTCAAATCCCCTAACTCTAGGGAAGCCTGGGTTGGGTCATTTCCCCAATTTAAAAAGTACTGATCCGTAAACTGATGATTGACCCCATCCACCCACCAGGTAGCCTGATTAGCCGAGAAGGTCAAGGGATTGGTGCGATAGATTGAGTTGCCGTCCCGTAGCTCAATCAATGGACTATTGGCATTGGCCGACGCTAGCCCGGGCCAAAGCCCTGTACTAAGGGCAGCGGCTAAGCCGATAAGTTTTCCTCCCCACCCTAGGTTCATTGTGGTAGCCTTCTCCCTGGCTATGAAATCGGTGGTGACAGTCGTTGTGGTCATAGATGCCCCAGAATCCTAGGTTGATCCCTTGCCGTGGATTTTTTGTGGGGGCGTCACCCATGGCCGCCCACAACTCGCTCAATGTCAAAGCGCAAATCTGTCAGCGTTAGCCAGAGGGGTCTCGCCAAGGTTGACAGAAGACTCCATCTAGACTAACCCCTGGTGGAAAGGACTGGGCGTACCATTCTCCGAGGATTTACGTAATCCTTAAACAACGGTGGCCAACATAAAGCTCAATTTCTCCCATGTCCTGGTGGATTTCACTCCCCTGGATGACCTTGGGACAGGCTATCTGACTCAATCGTTAACAAAATTGTTTCGGGCTGTGCGTAAAACCACGTACCGCCCCAGGGCTAATCCCGAGTTCCCTGTTGCCTAAGTAGGCCTAATTACCGTGCGCAGCGGGCTTAGGCCACCCCTCGGCTGACAATGCCCGACCATTGCACCTGCTTTTCCCCCGTGCGGCGGTAGGAAAAAAAACGCTCTGGCTCCTGAAACGTGCAGTGGGGGGCGACGGCAATTTGCTCTGCACTGAGGCCTAGTTGGGTGAGCTGCCACACATTCACCCGACGCACATCTAGTCGCGCTTTACCGGGTTCCTCATCAGACAGAATCGGGGAGTTTTCCAAGTTTTGCAGGGTTTCCACCAGGGCTTCGTCGGAGTCATGATCCGCTGAGGCAATGGTACGGCCTACTTCAGCGGCAACCGATGTCGCAACCTGGTAGACCTCTCCTGCAATGGCAGGGCCAATGGCTACCCGCAAGTCGTTAAGTTGACTGCCCTGGGCCTGCATTTTCGCCACCGCCTGGGGCACAATCTTCAGGGCTGTCCCGCGCCATCCGGCATGGATCGCCGCCGTGTGGCCCGTGGCACAGTCGCCAATCAGCACTGGGTTACAGTCTGCCGAGCAGACCCAAAGCGCCTGGTTGGGGCCGTCACTCATGAGGGCATCGGCTTCGGGATGGCTCGATTCGGGTGTGATTTGGGCCATATCCGTTGGGGTCAGCACCCGATTGCCATGGACTTGCTTCACCCGCTGCACCGCCGCCTCAGGATGGAGCCCCGGGGTCAAATCCTCCGGTACCTGGGGCCAAAAATTTCGGGTAAAAAAGCCGTGGGACCATGGGTTTAGCAGGTCGCAGGTGAGGAAAGGATGGCCATTGAAATCGGCCCATTGCCAGAGAGATGGGTTCATAGGGGGAATGGGGAAATAGGGAGGTGGGGGGATGGGCCGTAGGATGCATAATGCTAGGGCGAGGCTGACGCCCTAGCGTAAGCCATGCCCGAAGGGCTATACGCGAAGCAATGTACTGCTCGGAGAACAATCTTGAGCAGCAGATCTACGTTGGATGATCCAGCAAAGCCAGTAAATCAGCCTCAGAAAGAACTGCTATACCCAATTTTTCAGCCTTTTCCAGCTTCGAGCCAGCCTTTTCCCCGGCGACCACGTAATCGGTGGACTTGCTCACGCTGCTGGTGACTTTACCACCAGCAGCTTCAATTTTGGCGGCGGCTTCGGTACGGGAGAGGCTGGGCAAGGTTCCGGTGAGGACAAAGGTTTTACCTGTGAGGAGGCCAGGGGCAGATGCCGGGGCGCTATCCTCGGCAACGAGCTGAAGTCCAGCCCGTTGCAGGCGTTCCATCAACACTTGGTTGGCGGGCAGGTGGAACCAATCCGCCACAGACTGGGCAATTTCGGGGCCGATGGTATGGACGGCGGCGATGGTTTCTGGGGCGGCGGCGGCGAGGACTGCCGCCGAGGGGAAGGCTTGGGTCAGGGTTTTGGCGTTGACGGTGCCCACATGGCGAATACCCAACCCGTACAGCACCGCCGACCAAGGACGATCCTTAGAAGCGGCGATGGCGTTGACCAATTTTTCCGCCAGTTGTGGTCCCATGCGGTCGAGGGGCAGGAGTTTGTCGCTGGTCAACTCGTAGAGGTCGGCGACGGATTGCACGAGCCCCCGCTCCACAAACTGCTTCACCCACTTTTCCCCCAGGCCCTCGATATCCAGGGCATCGCGTCGCGCCCAGTGGATAATCGCCCCCTGCACAATGGCCGGACAGGCGCTATTGATGCAGCGGGTGACGGCTTCCTCGTCGGGCTTCACCAGTTCAGATCCGCATTCGGGGCAGTGGGTGGGCATGGTGACAGGGGTAGCCGTAGCGGGCCGCAGTTCCGCCAGCACCCGTACCACCTCCGGGATAATTTCTCCGGCCTTGCGGACGATCACCGTATCACCCCGGTGAATGCCCAGTTCCGCCAGCCGCTCGGCGTTGTGGAGGGTAGCCCTGGCCACGGTGGTTCCTGCTAAAGCAACCGGGTGCAGTTCCGCTACGGGAGTCACCGCCCCGGTGCGCCCCACCTGGAAGCTGACAGATTCCAGCACCGTGGGCACTTCCTCGGCGGGGTATTTCAGCGCCACTGCCCAGCGGGGGAACTTTTGGGTAAAGCCCAGCCGCTCTTGTAGGGCAATGTCGTTGAGCTTTACCACCACGCCATCGGTCATGTAAGGCAGGGTGGATCGCTCCGTGGCCCATCGGTCGTAGTAGGCCTGCACCTCGGTTTCAGACTGGCACAACTGGCGGTTGGGGTTGACCCGAAAGCCCAGCCGCTGGAGCAGGTCGAGGGCTTGCCATTGGGTTTCCGACTCGGCCTCTAACCCATGGAGGGTGTAGGCGAAGAAGTCGAGTTTGCGCTGGGCCACAATTTTGGAATCCAACTGGCGCAGGGTTCCGGCGGCGGCGTTGCGGGGGTTGGCAAAGGGGGCTTCCTCCCTGGCAATGCGCTCCTGGTTGATCTGCTCAAATACATCCAGGGGCAAAAAGGCTTCGCCGCGCACCTCCACTAGCGGGGGCAGGTTATCCAGTTGCAGGCGCAGGGGCACGGATCGAATGGTTTTCACATTTTGGGTGATTTCTTCCCCAGACATGCCGTCCCCACGGGTAGCGGCGCGGGTGAGGATGCCGTTTTCGTAGGTGAGGGCGAGGGCGTTGCCGTCGATTTTGAGTTCCGCCACGTAGGCAGCTTTGCCCACTCCCGGGGCCTGTCTGCGCCAGCGGTCTTCCCAGGCTCGAAATTCCGCCAAATCAAAGGCATTTTCTAGGCTGTAGAGGGGGGTGTTGTGCTGAATCGAGGTGAACTGGGTGGCGGGTTTCTCGCCCACGCGCTGGGTGGGGCTGTCGGCGGTGATCAGGTGAGGGTGGGCCGTTTCCAAGTCTTGCAGTTCTCGATAGAGGCGGTCGTACACCTCATCGGGCATCACCGGATTGTCTAGCACGTAGTAGGCATAGCTGGCGGCCTGGAGTTGTCGCCGCAGATCGCGTACCCGTACCTCAAGGGCAGCTTCGCTGGTCGCAGTGTTGGCAAACTCCATGGCTGTTGTGCTTTTCTCCATGCTCTGGTGCAACCCACTCTGGCACACTCTGTTCGGTGTGATCTGACCTACATTAACGGCTCAATATCCCCGGGCAGAACCTCCCCCATTGGAGGGAAGGCGATATCGAGTCACTGAATCTAGTAGCTCAGCTTTAGGGCGTTGACGGGGACTTCATCCCAGGATTCTACGGTACGCAGTTGCGCCACCCATCCCGCTTCCCGCTGATCATCGCTGAGGTTTTCGACAAAGGACTGATGACACGCTTGGGCCTGGGCTTCGTCGGCACAGGCAATACAGGAATAGATGATACCGGAGGGATCGATCTGTTCGTTGATCCAAATCATGGGCAGGAAAACACCTTGAAAAACGCGTAGGACAGCGGGTTAACGGCATCACGGGCAAAGTACCTTGAGCCCACGACTAAGATCAGGCCGATGGGCTAGGAGGCAGCCATTTGGTGGGTGGCGGCATTCATCGCATTCATCACGGTCTGGCGTAGCTCAGCAATGGCCTGAAGCTGATAGTCGTTAAACTCTTGTACCTTTGTGACCCCCGCCGCCATGGACTCTAGGGTCTGGCGCAAGCCGTTGCTGCTGTCCTGGGCGGGGTTCAGCAGCTCTTCGCACACCGCTAGTTTGCCCGTCAGCGCCGCCAACTCCTGCTGTCGTCGGTTTAGTTCCGCCTCAAAGGTTTCAATCTCACTGCGGCGACTGGCTAGGTTGGCCTCCTGGGCCGCGATGGCTTCCTTCAAGGGGCCGATGCCCTCTTGGGTTTGCTTAACCGCTGCTTCCAAGGCTTGGAGGGTGTCAACGGTCTGTTGCCGCTGCTCATCCACGGTGTTCAGCAGGGGTTCTAAGTCCACGGCATTGACGGGGGCTTCCTCCACGGCTAGCCCTTGTCGCCGCCGCAGCACCGCCTGGTGTTGGCTGAGAATTTCCTCCCGCTCTAGCAGGTTGCGCCGCTGCCCCACCAGAGTCTCGTTGAGCATTTGGTAGCGATCCTGTTCCTCTTCCAGTTCCGTCTCAATTTGCAGGCGCTCAAACTCGTTGGCCTGCTCCATACGTACCTTAATTTCGTCGATGGCCTGGCGCTCTAGGGTCAGTTCTTCCTCTTGATCCGAGACAAACCGAGACACCTTCTCCATGTCTTTTTCTAAGTCACCCACCAGGGTGGCTAGGTCGTTCAGGGACATCGCCTCAAGGGCAGCCACGTCCACCTTTTTACTTAGGCGCACCTTGTCGCTGGTGTTCAGCAGATCGTAGAGTTGCTGGTGCAGATTACCCTGGGCCTGGAGGGTCTTGGAAAACCGCTCAATGTCCTCCTGCTGCTGCTTTAGGGATTGTTGGCGCAGCTTGAGATCCTCTCGCTGAGCGCCGAGAGCGGCCTGGGATTGGTGCCAGTCGGCCCAGCGCTGAGCCAGATCAATGCGCTGCTGATCGATTTCCTGCTGCTGGCGCTCTAGGTCTTGGCGCTGGCCCTCTAGGGCCTGACGATAGTCGCTGAGGAGACCCTGGTGATAGGACAGGCCGTCATTGGCGTGGGATAGGGGCTCCCGCAAGGACTCCATGGGCATCACCGCTTCGGTCAAACGGTTGAGCACCCCTTGAATTTGATCCACCTGGGCCTGATCGAGCCCCGCCGCTGGAATCTCCTCCGCCTTCCGCTCCTCTAGGCGACGCATCTCCCCATTGAGCTGCGCCCAGGCCCCTTCTAGATCTCTGTTTTTACGCTCTAGTTCCTCCTGCTGCTGGGCAAGGCTTTGGCGCAGGGTTTCCAGTTCCTGGCGCTGGGCCTCCACCTTTTCTAGGTCGGCCTCGGCCTGTTCCAGCTGTTCCTGACGGGCCTCAATTTCCATCTCCCGCCGATTCAGTTCCTGGCTTTGGAAGGTGAGCGACTGCTTCCACTGCTCAATTTCCTCTTCCTGGGTTTTGGATTTTTTGCTGAGATTAGAAAAGGTTTGCAGAATGTTGGTGAGGGTGCGCCCCGCTTCGTAGTGGCGCTGCACCTGGCGACTGCCGCTCACCTCAACCATCACCAAGGCTCCGGCGTTGTAGGAGGCATCGTCGGGGGCAACCAGGGTTTCCTCTCCGCTTACTGCGCTCCAACTGTACTCGTTGCGCTGGCACGCTAGCAGCTTGAATTCGGGTTTGCCGCTACCAATGAATCCGGCCTTTTTCTGAACTTCTGCTAAGTACAGCACGCTGCTTGATCCTCGTTAACTTGAACCGTGAAGCATTTAATCTAAAAAAAGAGCCCGTTGGCCGTCACACAGGTAACGAAGGTAGGGGCAGACTGGCCGGGTAGGGTCGGCTCAGAACTTCTATTCAGAAGTATGATCGTGGCCCCCCTGTTACCATAGCGCCTCGGCCTGGGTAAGACGCCTCGGCCTGGGTCAATTGAATATCGGGTGATCCTGGCGGTGAAAGGGGTTCCCCCGCAGGGGCAACCTACTGTGAACCGTGGTCCACAGGATTGGCTGTGGGTGGCCTATGTCCAAATATATCTCTAGTAGACATATGGAGCGTGGGGCATTCGGAGGAATCGCCTAGGCCAGTGAACACACACCATGGATCTTAACCAATTTTGGCCGGAGCAACCGTAATTCCCCAGGGACTCTCCCCAGAGAATATTAGGGGGCTTAGACCGTTGGGCGCGTCGAGCTTAACCAAGCGATGGCCACCGTGCCTGGGGAGGGTGGGGGCGAAGGGAAGCGAAGGCACGAAAACTGTGCATCAAATCAGTATCAGACCTATACTATAGGGAAGCTGGGGTTAACACCCATGGATGTCCCATGGATCCCTGAAGGTTACTGAATCGAAGAAGTTTCTCCCGTTCCCCTAGCCCCCGCCTTCAACCTCCCTACACCGTGTTGCTGCATGCAGGGCTATTTGTCTGAAATTGATATCCGTAGCATTTTGCAGCTGATAGAACTAGGGCAGCGCACGGGAGAGCTGTATCTTGAGAGCTATGGCACAGCGTCGGCCAAGTACCTAGGGCGGGGCAGCGACGGTAGCTCTGATCTCGCCGAGGCAACCCAGTCTTGGCTAGTGTTTTTGGCCAATGGCCGCCTTGTCTATGCGGGCACCACCGACAACAATCTTCAGCGCCTCCAGGATCATCTTCATCGCTACGGCATCGACAAATCCCTGCCCGATCCCAGCACGATTTCGGCCATTGCGGCCCTCAATTCCCTGGAGTATGGCACGCTCTGGGCTATGTTAGAGCAGCACCTGCTTACCCCCGATCAAGGACGGGCTATCCTGAGCCACATGGTGCGGGAAACCCTCTTCGACTTGCTCAGCCTGCGTCAGGGATCCTTCGTCTTTCAGCTTAGCTCGGCCCTCAGCCCTCAGCTCATGACCCATAAGGTGAGTTCCCTGGTCACCGGGCTTACTCAACAAATCCAAACCTGGCACAAGCTCCATCCCCAGCTGCAATCCCCCGATCAATGTCCGCTGCTTGTCGATGCAGCGGCGTTTCGGGTCAGTTTGTCCGAGGCGGCCTATCGGCGGCTTCAGCCCTGGTTAGACGGCCAAACCTCCCTGCGGCAGATTGCCCGTTACCTCAACCGTGATCTGGTGACCGTCGCCCGTCTGCTGGTGCCCTCGATGCAGCAGGGCTATGTCACCCTAGTGCAGCCCGCCAGTCGGAGCGGCTCCCACGCCCCCGTAGTGCGGGTATGGCCCCAGCGTTTGCCGCGCATTGTCTGCGTTGATGACAGTGCCGCCATTCGTCAAACCGTAGAGCGCATCCTCGACGGCCAGGGCTATGAGGCCACTTCCATTGGCAATCCCCTCAAGGCGTTGGGGCTACTGTTTCAGCTTCAGCCCGATCTGATCCTCTGCGACATTGCCATGCCGGAACTCGACGGCTACGAACTGTGCGCCATGCTGCGCCATGCCAGTGCCTTCCGGCAAACGCCCATGGTGATGCTCACCGGCAAGGATGGATTTCTAGATCGAGTGAAGGCTCGCATGGTCGGGGCCAACGACTATCTCACGAAACCCTTTGGCCCCGGCGAACTGCTGGCCTTAGTGGAAAAATACGTTGGCCCCGGCGATCCGGAGCGGCCTCGGCCCGACAAACTCCTGGCCGATGCCCTAGAAGAGGATCTTGGCCTCGACTTGAGCAGCGTTCCGGTCTCCCGTTAGGGGCAAACCCAACGCCGTCATCGTTGGTATAGATCGGGTATTTTGTTGGGGTTTCATAAGTATTTATTGCCTAGGTAGGTCAAGTTCATCAAGATTCGCCATAATTTGAACCATCGGCCCTAGGTTAGGGGCGGTATCACGCTAGGCCGGTGCATCCGCCTGGGGAGTTTGCGGGTACGTTATAGATAGTGTGCTATGGATGCGGAGGAGCCCTTGGGCCACCTTCGAGCCATGGCCTTCCACGGGTATACCGTTACCCCTTTGTGGGCCTTGGATGGATTCGGACTATGAGCACAGTGTTGGTGGTAGAAGACAGCCTGCCGCAGCGGGAAATGATCACGGACTTACTGCGGGGCGTTGGCCTGAAGGTGTCCACCGCCGGGGATGGGGTGGAAGCCCTAGAGTCCATTCAGCGCCAACTTCCGGATGTTATTGTGCTGGACATTGTCATGCCCCGCATGAACGGCTATGAACTGTGCCGTAAGCTGAAGGCAGACCCCGCCACCCAACATGTGCCGGTGGTGCTCTGTTCCTCCAAGGGGGAGGAGTTTGATCGCTACTGGGGGATGAAGCAGGGGGCCGACGCCTACATTGCCAAGCCCTTTCAGCCCAATGAACTGGTGGGCACCGTCAAACAACTGCTACGGGGGTAGCGAAGCAATCAAGGCATTGAGGCGAGACCGACGTATCGAGGCGAAACCATGGTAGGCAATCCCGATTTTCTAACCCAAGCCGGACAGGATCAAGATCCGGAACTGCAAGCCCTGGAAACCCCAGAAGGGGAGTTATTCCTGAGGTTTTTTGTCACCGTCGAGGATGAGTTTGCCCTACCCGCCACGGGCATTCGCCGCATCATTGAGCAACCCCCCGACCGGATTACTCCGATTCCTAACGTTTCCCACCTGCTATTGGGTACCCTAAATGAACAGGGGCGAGTGGTCTGGGTCGCAGATCTAGGTCAGTTTTTGGGCTATAGTTCCATGCTAAACACGGATCGCCCTGAGATTTCCGTGATAGCGGTTGAGGATCAGGGAACTATGTTAGGCTTAGCCGTCAACCGGATTGTGGGTACCCGCTGGCTCAACCCCGATAAAACTCGGGTGTCCAGCACCAGCCCCGACACCATGGCCCCCTTTTTGCGGGGTGAATGGGTATTGCCCGCCGAGGACAACAAAACCCTGAGATTGTTGGATCACGTGGCGGTGATTCGCTCGGCCCGATGGGCCACCTAAGTCCTAGGGGAGTTCGAGCGTCTCTTCATCCTTATAGCAATGGCATTGGCAGGAGAAGGTTATGGCTTCAGGCATTGATTACTCTCAAGCTTATCAGAAAGCTGAGAGAGCCTATATCCAAGGCAACTATCAGGATGCCGCTGCTGTTATCGACGCGCTGGCGGAGGAGTATCCCGAGGATCCTAGCGTGCTGCTGTTGCGGGGGCACATCTACTGCTACGGCCTACAACAGTATGAAGTGGCCAGTGAGCAGTATAGCAACGTCCTGGCCTGCACCTCCGACTCGGAGTTTGTGGACTATGCTACCAGCGGCCTAGACTACGTCAGTCAGTTTTTGGGGAACGCTGGCCCAGGTCGCGTCAGTTTTGAGGGCAGCGATACAACGGACAAGACCTTCTTCGATGCGGCGGGGAACGACGCCTTTGATACCCTGGGCAACAATAACGCCTTCCATGGGGATGAGGCATGGGATGAGAACCTCGATCTAGACGCCTTTTCCATGGAGGACGACGAGGCCACCGGACTGATGGATGGGGCTGTGCCCGGCGAGACTCCTAACCCCTTTGCCCCCCTTGAACGTAGCGATCTGGGGGCCGGTAGCTTGGCCGACAATCCTTTTGTGGGGGGGGAGACCGATTTCGGTGCAGCGGACGACGACTTTGGGGGGCTCACCTTTGATGAGGATCAGGTCAATCCCCTCAGCTTTAGCAGTCAAGACCCCTTTGCCAGCGCCGATCAGGATCTAAACTTTGACACCTCCCCAAGCGGTGAGCCAACGGGTAGCGCCTCGGTGTTTGTCAGCTTTGATGAGGACGATGACGGCTTGGGCCTAGAGGAGTCTTGGCCCGCGATGGTGGATGATAGCAGCGACGATATGACGGTCTTTGCCCCGGATGCGGGCCTCGGCGAACCTAGCTTTAGAGCCCCCGCCGATGGAGATTTTGGCAAGAATGGGTTTGGCACCGCCTCCACCCTAGAACGGGAGGATGGGGCCACGAATAACGTTGATTTTCTCGATGAATTCAGTGAATTTGACGACCTCGGCAGCCTGCCCGACTTTGAGCTGTCCGACAGTTCGGCGGGTTTTACCACCCCCTCCGTAGGGGCTTCTGGGCTCAGTTCCACCGACGATGCCGCCGACTTCAGTGGGGGGGTTTCCGCCTTCGATATCAGTGGCGTCAACGATCAGACCTCCCTCAGCGATGACGAAATCTTTAGCATTGCCGGATCCGCCGACGGTTTGCCGGTGTTTACCCAGACCGATGACGACGAGGTAGCCGCCACCCAGGAGCAAGACTGGCTGGCGTTTCTGGACAATGCACCCCTTCCTACCAAGAACCTGATCATCGCCGCCACGGCGGGGGTGGCCTCGGCCTTGGCGGTGGGGGTTGTGAACTTTACCGCCGCCTCCCTCCTGCCCAACCGCGAAATGCCCAAGGTGGTTCACGCGGCCATGGCCCTGGGGGCCGGGTTAGGGGGCTTTGGCGCAGCCTACGGGGCAGGACACCTAGCCCAGCGGCGGATGCGAGCCAGCATTAGCGACCTCCAGCGCCAGTTTGACTCCGTGATTCACCAGGGCAACCTGTCGGCCAGGGCCACGGTGCTGTCGGAGGACGAGTTTGGCCACCTGTCGAGTAGCTTTAACAAAATGGCCCGTGTGGTACTGACCACGACGAGCGAGGCCCAGCGCAAGGCCCAGGAACAGGAACAGGCTAAGGAAGACCTTCAGCGCCAGGTGATTCGTCTCCTAGACGATGTGGAAGGGGCGGCGCGGGGCGACCTGACCGTGCAGGCGGAGGTGACCGCCGACGTGCTGGGGGCCGTGGCCGACTCCTTTAACCTCACCATCCAAAACCTGCGGGAAATTGTGGAACAGGTGAGCGTGGCGGCGCGCCAGGTGAGTAAGGGATCGACGGAAAACGAGATTTTTGCCCGTGGCCTATCGGCGGATGCCCTGCGCCAGGCGGAGGAACTGGCGGTGACCCTGAACTCGGTGCAGGTGATGACCGACTCGATTCAGCGGGTGGCAGAAAGCGCCCGCGAAGCCGAGGAAGTGGCGCGGTCGGCCTCTTCTACCGCCTTGAAGGGGGGAGAATCGGTGGAACGCACCGTGGCCGGTATTTTAGAAATTCGCGAAACGGTGGCGGAAACCACCCGCAAGGTGAAGCGCCTGGCGGAATCCTCCCAGGAAATTTCCAAGATTGTGGCCCTGATTTCCAACATTGCCTCCCGTACCAACCTGCTGGCCCTCAACGCCAGTATTGAGGCGGCGCGGGCCGGGGAAGCGGGGCGGGGCTTCGCCATTGTGGCCGACGAAGTGCGACAGCTGGCCGACCGGGCGGCTAAGGCCTCGAAGGAAATTGAGCAGATCGTGCTGCAAATTCAGAGTGAAACCAGCGGTGTAATGACCGCCATGGAGGAGGGTACCCAGCAGGTGATTGAGGGGACCCGGCTGGCGGAACAGGCCAAGCGATCCCTGGAGGACATTATTCAGGTGTCCAACCGCATTGACGTGCTGGTGCGGTCCATTACCGCCGACACCGTGGAGCAAACGGAGACCTCCCGAGCCGTGGCCCAGGTGATGCAATCGGTGGAACTAACGGCCCAGGAAACCTCCCAAGAGGCTCAGCGGGTATCGGCTTCGCTACAAAACCTGGTAGGGGTTGCCCGTGATCTGCTGACCTCGGTGGATCGGTTTAAGGTGGAGAAACGTGAGGGGTGAGGGAGCCTTGGCCCTGTATGGTTGGGGACTCCGGTAAATGAAGCATAGTGTTTAGAAGGGAACCGACATGCTGCCTGAAGATCAAAAGCGAATCTTAGGGTACTTCATTGAGGAAGCTAAGGATCACCTCAACACCATTGAGCAGGGATTGCTCAATCTAAAGGCCACCCTCCACGATTCGGAGATGGCGAATGAGGTGTTTCGGGCGGCCCACTCGGTGAAGGGGGGGGCTGCCATGCTGGGGATCAACAGTATGCAGCGCACCGCCCACCGCATGGAAGACTTCTTCAAAGTGATGAAGGAGTCGCCCCTGACCCCCGACCAAACCCTAGAGTCCATGCTGCTGCAAATTTTTGACGGCTTGCAGGAGCAGTTGGATCACCTTCAAGGTCCCTACGGCCTGACCGAGGAGCAGGGGCAGGCTATCCTAGCGAACCTAGAACCGATCTTTGCCCAGGCCGAGGCCCACCTCACCAGCCTTGCCGCCACGGCCCCCGCCGCCGCCCCCGTTGCTGCCCCCGCTGCCGCTGCCCCCGTTGCCGTCGCTGCTAAGGCCAGCCATCCGGAGACTAGCGCCCTTCAGCTCGTCTTCCGCAGCGACATTCCAGAACTGTTGCGGGAAATGCTCTCTACGTTCAAGCAGGCCGACGGGGAGGGTTCCCGTCAGCAACTGGCACAGATTTGCCAGCGCCTGTACAGCCTTGGAGAACAATTAGACCTGCCCCAGTGGTGTCAGCTCGCGAAAACGGTGGGGCAGGCGGTGAGTAATCGCGACGCAACCTACCGATTCCTAGCTCCGGTCATTATTAAGGATCTCAAGCAGGCCCAGGATCAGGTTCTGGCTGGACAGGTCGGCCAGGTCGCTGCCTCGGAGGCGCTGGTGGCCCTGCTGCCGCTCCTGCCCCCGGCTATGGAGGACGATTCGGCCCTCGATGCCCTGTTGGCCGAAGCTCTGACCGACAGCAGCGATGGGGAGGATTTGGCCGATCTCTTTGCCACCGCCGAAGCTGATTCCAGTGCGAATCTCGGCCTTGAGTCAGACGACAGTTGGCTGGATCAAATCACCGACGCCGATGCCACCCCCTTCGATGATGCAGAACTTAGGTCGGTGTTTGGTGACCTCGATGGGGTTGCCGAGCCCGCTGGATCGGCTTCGGGCTTTAGTGGTCAGCATCACCCAGGGATTGGCCCTCAAGTTGGCCCCGATGAACTCAATACCCTGGCGGATTTGTTTGAGGGTGAGCAAATTGGCCTAGGGGATATCTGGGAAGACGATTTCTCTGGGGAGGGAGAGGTGGGCGATCTAAACGCTGACCTCGACTCCGACGACATTGACAGCGAATTTGCGGATCTCTTTCAAACCAGAGACACCGCTGCCGCCTCAGTGATCGACGACGACATGGCTAGTTTATTTGGCAATGCCCTGGAGATCGGCTTAACCGTAGACGATGGGCCGGAGGCCGGAGGGGCACTGGCAGAACCGGAACCCCCTGGGTCTGAACCCAGCCCTGCCGCCGTTGCACCTGAGCCCCCCGCCTTTGACGCCGAGCTGTTTGACAGTGCTGATGCCGCCCCCGCCCCTCCGGTGCCGGCCCCCACCGCCCCTAGGCCTGAGGTGGACGACTTCTTCGCAACGGTGGCTCCGGCCCATCCCCACGCTAAGGTGACTGCCACGGAGGTGGATGATTTCTTTGCGGATGTGCCCGCAACGCCAACCCGGCCACCAGTCTCTGCCGCCGTCCAGGCTCCATTGCCCGCTGTCCAGCAGGCCACAGTATCCCCTGCGACACCGGTGGCCCCAGAACCGATGGCAGCCACCGGTGTCGAGGCTGCCATCGCTCCCTCCGAGGACGGTTCCCAGGTTGCGCCGGTGGAGGTGCCCTCCGATTCAGCCCCCGTGGAGAGTGAACTGGATCTGCTCTTTGACCAGCTTGACCACGACCACGACCTGGCGGTCGCCGGTGAAGCCAAGGGCACCGATCTCACCGATTCCCTGGCCCTGGCCCTGGCTGGCGACGACGAAACCGATCCCTTCGCCCTAGCCGATGAGCTGGAGTTGACCTTTGGCGGCGATGACGGCCAGGCTACCGCTAGCGATCTCGGGGCTGAGGTTGGCGAGGGATCCTTCGCGGATGACCTGGATCTCGACTTGGATCTGGACGCTGATCTGAGTTTTGACGGGGATCTTGCCCTCGACGACCTGCCCCCCGATCCTGACCTGAATCTCGATGTCTCCCTCAGCGAAGCAGAGGTGTTCCTGGCGGCGGACCCTATTCCTGAGGTAGAGGAGGACGCCGCCATTACCGATCCCTTTGGCGGCATTGACTTAGACAGCCTCGACTTACTCCCCGAAGACGCTGATACTGGCCCCGAGTTGGATTTGGGGTTAGACCTCGGAGCAGAGGACGCCGTGGCCCCGCTGGCCGCCGTCGCCGAACCTCCAACCAGCGCAGGGCCAACCGACGAGCCTGAAGAGGATTGGCTGACGGAGCTAGATGATTTGGTGATGGATATGCCCCCACCCCCGGCGGCCATCCCCTATGGCTCTGCCGCCACCGATGCCCTTGATTTAGACGACTTTAGCGATCTAGAGGCGCTCTTGGAGGATGAAGTTCTGCCGCCTACCCCTCCGGCTCCGGCTCCTCCTACCCCCCCTGCCGCTACTATCGCCGATGAGGATAATTTTGACGACCTAGAGAAACTCCTAGAGGGGGCCGACCAGCTCGGGGGATCGACGCCCTCGGTGGGAGGCCGGCGGGGGGCGGGGGTGGCTAGCGGTCGTGCCCCTCGCCGGACAGCGGCGGCGACCGATCAGACCATGCGGGTTAACGTCAGCCACCTAGACAACCTCAACAACCTGATGGGGGAACTGGTGGTCAACCGGAACTCTCTCGAACAGGATCAAGAGCAACTCCGGCAGTCCCTTGAGAATTTGCTCAACCAAGTGCAGCAGCTCAACGACGTAGGGCAGCGGATGCGCGATCTGTACGAGCGATCGCTGCTGGAAAGTTCGCTGATGGCTAACCGCCAGGCCTTTGCCCTGGGTAGCAGCGGCGGGGGCAACGGCGGCAGCCACGCCACGGGGGCCACCTTCGATGCCCTGGAAATGGACCGATTTACCGGCTTCCACACCCTCTCCCAGGAGATGATTGAGCTGATTGTGCGGGTGCGGGAGGCCTCCTCCGACATTGAAATGACCGTGGATTCAACGGATCAGATTGCCCGCCAGTTCCGCCAGGTCACCACCCAACTCCAGGAAGGGCTCAACAAAGCCCGCATGGTGCCCTTTAGCCAAACGGCGGATCGTCTGCCTAGGGCGGTGCGTGACATTTCCATCAAGTGCGGCAAGGAAGCCAAGTTGGTGGTAGAAGGCCGTGACACCCTCATCGACAAGATGATCCTGGAGCGCCTTTACGATCCCATGACCCACCTGGTCAACAATGCCATTACCCACGGCATTGAAACCCCGGAGGAACGGTTGGCCGCAGGTAAGGCAAGGGAGGGCACCATCACCGTTCGAGCCTTCTACCAGGGCAACCAAACGGTGATCTACATTGCCGACAATGGCGGCGGCATCAATCCGGCCATTGTCAAGGCCAAGGCCCTGAAGAAGGGGTTGATTACCTCCGCCGAAGCCCACACGATGACCGACATCGAGGTCTACGATCTGCTGTTTGAGCCGGGCTTTAGCACCCGCGACCAGGCCGACGACTTCTCTGGTCGTGGCGTGGGTATGGACGTGGTGCGCACGGCGCTAGCGGATATTCGCGGGTCGATTACCATCGAATCGGAGGTGGGTAAGGGTACCAGTTTCACCATTCGTCTACCGCTGACCCTCAGCATTACCAAGGCCCTCAGCTGTATCAATAACCAGGCCCGCATTGCCTTCCCCATTGACGGGGTTGAGGATATGTTTGACGTGCCCAAAGCGCGGGTGCAAACCGATGATCAGGGCCACATGAGTATCCTCTGGCGGGATACCCTGCTGCCCCTGCGGCCCCTGGGTGATCTGCTGAAATTTAACCGCATCCTAGGCCGAGGCCGGGTCTACGGCGGTGCCCACGACGAGGATATGGTGTCCATTGTGGTGCTCCGCAGCGCCAGCAGTTTCATTGGCCTGCAAGTGGATCAGGTGATTGGCGAGCAGGAAATTGTGATTAAACAGCTCGAAGGCCCAGTGCCCAAGCCCACAGGCATCGCTGGGGCCACGGTGCTAGGGGATGGCCGCGTCATGCCCATCGCCGACGTACTTGAGCTAATCGACATGGCTACCGGACGGGTGCGGCGCGAAGCCCCAACCTCCCTGTGGAACCAGCCAGAGATCGAAGAACCGGAGGATACTACGGTTCATACCGAGCCCACGGTGCTGATCGTAGACGACTCGATCACCGTTCGCGAGCTGCTGTCCATGAGCTTCAACAAGGTGGGCTATCGGGTGGAACAGGCCCGCGACGGCCAAGAAGCCTGGGAAAAACTGCGGTCGGGGCTCCCCTGTGACCTGGTCTTCTGCGACATCGAAATGCCCCGCATGGATGGCCTAGAGTTGCTATCCCGTCTGCAAAAGGATGAAACCCTCAGCCAGGTTCCCATCGCCATGCTCACCTCACGGGGGGCTGACCGCCATCGTCAAATGGCCGTTGAACTAGGGGCGAAGGGGTACTTTACCAAGCCCTACCTGGAGGAAATGCTCCTGGATGCGGCCCAGCGGATGCTGAAGGGCGAAACCATGAGTAGTCTGAAAGAGGGTTAGGGTTCTAC
>CAZWNR010000009.1:0-21467 GCA_964635665.1 uncultured bacterium
ACCAAACACTCGCCGAGGATTTAGGGCTGGTTGGGTGGCGAGATTGCAGAACCTAACCTACTAGGGATTAAGGCTTATAGGCGTTGTGTCAGGCAGCCAGCACTTAACCTACCTTGAGGCCAAAATGAGGCATCATTGATGCCTCATTTTGGCGAGGCCATGCTACTACGTTCTAATGCTGAACCTCAAATAATTTGAAATCCCGCTTGCCATTCAGTTGAGATTGCAGTTCGTGAATGGTTTGCTGAGCGGCGAGTAAGTTTTGATGGAGTAAATGGGTTTGCAACACCCGCCGCACCCGCTGGCGTAGCACCGCCCAGTGGATCGGTTTGGTGATGTAATCCACTGCGCCCACGGCAAAGGCCCGTTCTACAGAGGGGGTATCTGATAGGGCGGTAATCATGAGGACAGGGGGGCAGCGGTCGCCAAAGGTGGCCCGCAGGGTCTCGCAGCAGGTGAAGCCATCCATCTCGGGCATAAGGGCATCCATCAAGATCAGGTCGGGCAGGCGTTGCTCGCAGAAGCTGAGGCAGGCTTTGCCGTTGCTGGCGGTTTCCACCTGGTAGCCTTCGATGGTGATGGCGTGGGTGAGCAGGCGGCGAAGGTTGCGTTCGTCGTCCACAATGAGCACCGTGGGTTGGGGATGGGCCATGTTAAGGGAGGGATTGAGCGGAAATTTCGGACTGTAGGGCCACTATGACCTCGGCGTAGCATTGCTCGATCTCGGCCAGGGTGGTTTTTTGGTCGTCGGGCAACATCTGACTATGACGCAGTTCCAAGTCCTGACAGAGGTGCCCCAGGAAAAGCGCCCCCAGGTTCAAGCTCATCGACCGCAGGGCGTGGGCTTGGTGGTGAATCTGGCTGCCTTCCTGGTCTTGAATCGCCTGGTGGAGCTGCTGCAAACAGCGGGAGGCATCTTCTTGATAGTTGGCGATTAACTCGGTTAGTAAGCTATCGGCTTCCTCGCCAGCCATGGTGCGGATGCCGTCGATCATCTCCCGATCTAGCAGAGGTTGAGCGGGGGCAGGGGCGGATGGATCGGGCTGGGCCGACGACGATAGTGAAAATTGGGTCATTTTATCTGGGTGGTAGGTCTGTCCGTAGCGCACCAGACAATCCGTCAGGGATCGGAGCAGAATCGGCTTGCTGAGGAAGTCGTTCATCCCTGCTTGCAAAGAATGGTGGTGATCCTGCTGGTTGGAGTGGGCGGTCATGGCTACAATCCAGGGCTGATCGGGGGTGACTGAAGGCAGTTGACGAATCAGTTCAGTAGCTTCGTAGCCATCCATCCCAGGCATTTGCACATCCATGAGCACCACGTCGTAGGGCTGCTGCTGCACTCGGTCGAAGGCCGATAGGCCGTCGCTGACGCAGTCTGGCTCGTATCCCAGCCGTTGCAGCATTTTGATGGCAACTTTCTGGTTTACGGCTAGGTCATCGACCACCAGAATGGCTAGGGGCAAGGTATCCCCTAGGCGTTGGTCGAATTCTGGGCTGCTATCTGCTGGGCCAGGGGTCTCGGTATCCACCGGTTGAGTATCGCTAGGGCGCTGTCGAGAGGGCAGCAGCGGAGCCTGAATGGTGAAGTGGAAGGTGGTGCCAACGCTGGGTTGGGTTTTGAATCCGATGGTGCCCCCCATGGCTTCTACAAGCTTTTTGCAGATCGCTAGCCCCAACCCCGTGCCGCCGTAGCGTCGGTTGACGGAAGCATCCAGTTGGCTAAAGGCTTTGAACAATCCACCACAGTTTTCCTCAGGAATGCCTACGCCCGTATCTTGAACGGCAAAGCGGATTTCAGCCGTATTCTCAAGGGCCGTAGGGTATTTTTGAACGGCAACATCAATGGTGACGCGGCCTTTTTGGGTAAATTTCACGCCGTTGCTGACCAGGTTAACCAGCACCTGCCGCAGCCGGGTCACATCGCCAATGATGCGGTGAGGAACGTCGGGGGCAATGTGCGCCCGTAGGTCCAGCCCCTTCTCTTCGGCGAGGGAAGTCATCATATGCACCACATCCAGCACGCAGCGATGCAGGTCAAAGCCCCGCCGCTCTAGCTCTAGCTTGTCGGCCTCAATTTTCGAGAAGTCTAGAATGTCGTTAATCAGGGCTAGCAGCATCGATCCGCTGTTGTGGATGGTATCGACAAAATCCTGCTGTTCGTCATCCAGTCGGGTGAGGCGCAGCAAATCGGTGAGGCCAATGATGGCATTGAGGGGGGTGCGAATTTCGTGGCTCATGGTGGCCAAAAAGTTGGACTTAGCCTGGTTGGCTGCCTCAGCGAATCGAATCGCCCGTTCTAGCTGCTGCTGTACCCGTTTGCGCTGGGTAATGTCGCGGTACTGCCAGAGGTGCCCCTGGTAGTCGTTGTCAATAAAGATGGGGATGTAGTCCCGCTCTAGGGTACGACCATCCACCAGATCCACTTCTCGGCCAAGGGCGGGTTGGCGGTGTTGCAAAATCTGCTGAATGTCTTCCACAACGGTTTGCGGATCCTGGAATAAAGCCGCCGCTTGCCCCAGTAGACTGTTACAGTCTGGTCTTCGCAGCTCCTCAGGGGATAGGGGTAGCCGAAAAATGTCGCAAAAGGTCTGGTTAGCTAGCAAAATCCGGCGGTTTTCGTCCTCAACGAGAATGCCTGCTTCCAGGTTTTGAATGAGGTTGGTCAGCCGGGATGTGGTTTTTCTGAGTTGTAGTTCCGTCTGCTTTTGTTCAGTGATGTCTCGCACCACCCCCAAACACCCCAGCACCTTACCGGAGGGATCGGTGAGAGGGCTATAACGAGCTTCAAAAAAACCCTTGCGTCCGGTCTCGGGTACCACAAATGCTCGATTTTGGGCCATGATGGAGTGCCCCGCCATGGCCATGGCCATCAACTTATCTTCGCCATTGTCTTTCAGGAAGGGAAAAACATCCCAAGCCACCTGCCCGATCACCGCTTGACGGGATAGACCAGATAGCTTCTCCATGGGCCCATTCCAGACCTGATAGCGAAAGTTGGTATCCAGGGCGACAATGCCATCCACCGCACTTTCAATCAGCCGATCAGAAAACTGCCGTAGCTGCATCTGCTGAATAGCGTGGAACAGGTGCTGAGTGAGCTGCCGCAGAAACGATAGTTCCAGCGGGTTCCAGTGGCGGGGATGGCTCTGTTGCGCCACCAAGAACCCCCAGACTTCGAGGTTTGAAGGGATGCTGCCCTGCCATTGCGAGGGTTTTTGCCAATCTAGGCTCAGGTAGATGGGAACGAGCACACTGGCCTTAATGCCCAGGGCCGAGAGCATGGTCTGCTCGCAGGGGGTCAGATCGGCCTTAGCCAGGTTATCAATGGCCCTGGGCTGTTGTAGGCTTGATTCCGTCAACCATCGCTGTAGGCATTGGGAGAGATCGAAGGAATTTTCTGGCAGGGGCGGCAGGTTGGCCTTGGCCTGAACGGCAACGATCTGGGCCTGACCGGAGGCATGCATCTGGTAAATGACGACCCGGTCGATCCCCAGCAGCTTTTGGACGTCATCTACGGTTTTTTGCAGAATATCCTTCAGACTATCGGCCTGGTACAGTCGCAGGGCCGTCGTGGAGACGAAATCCAAAAAGTGGGGCGCACCACTGAGGCTAGGCAGACTCATACTGAACCTCTCGCACGAATAGGCATTGTTCAAAGGTTTGGATCCTGTCGGCGGCGAAGGATCGGTTGTGCCGCAAACTGTCTACCAGTAGCCGCTGCATCTGGTAGTAAGTGCGCGGGGACTCGTCGGTAGCCCCGTCCGGAGAGCCAGCCATGGCCCCATCCGTAGACCCATCGCCCCAATCGCCACTCCACCCGCGATAGCGGCACACGGAATGCTGAAGGCATTGCCACCAGGCTGCCCCTGGGGAATCGCACCAGGTCGCCAAGTCCTCAGCCGCTTCCAGGGTATCCAGCAGTTGGGTTTGGAGCTGGATCAGATCATCGGCAAACGCCTGCCCCAGGGAAAATCGCTGCTGTAAATCCATCGCAAAGGCCAAGTCAAACCCCCGCTGTACATCGGCCTCCTTCAGCCAGCTGCGAGCCTGGTGCAGCAGGCGCATCAGAGCCTCATCCAGGGCGAGGCTAGGGGGTAAATCTAGCGCCAGTCGCGAATCTAACGCGGTGGCCAAGTCGATTCCCTGCTCTAACCGCAGGCCCAGGTAAAACCCCCGTAGCGCCGCTGGATGATAGTCCTCGGTGACGGCTTCCGCCTGACCTTCGGCCCAGCTCACCAGCGTCATCAACTGGGAATGGGCCAGGACATACTGCTGGCTCTGCCGCCAGAGGGATTCCCACAGGGCGTCCGGCTGGGGCACCATTTCCACCGTCAGGAGGATCACCTCCCGCCAGCGAGCATCGGCAACGTGGCTGGCCAGATCAGTCCAGGACTCTGCCCCGGCTCTTTGCAGCGCCGTTACGGCCCATCGGCGGGCGGTGAGAAATTCCTGAAAGCTGAGGTGGGCAAAGGCATAGGTACCCAGTTCCCGTTCCGTCAACATGCCGTAGTGTTCAATCAAAATCTGCAAAATGGCTTTGCTGTCGGCCCACAGATGCTCTAGGGTCTCGCCCTGGGCACCCCGATTCACCAGGCTTTTAGCTATCAGGCCTAGCAGTTCCGCTTCTTCTAGCACCACTCGGCCCTGCTCAAAGCTGTGGGCCGCGACGTCAGCCAAAATTCCGGTTAAATCTAGGGGAGATAGGTGCCGCAGCGGCTGGTGACGATGGATGCCCCGCTGCTGATCCCACTGCCCCAGCAGCAAATCCAGCGCCTGTTGGTACAGCTTGCTGCGCTGCTCTGGAAAATGGCCAAACCGCTGGAAGACCAGACACATTAAATGCAGCAGAATGGGAGTCAGGGCCATTTCCCGCAGGCGGTCGTTTTCCGGATGGTTGAGGGTTTGCAAGAACCTTTGGGCAAACCACTCCCCTTGGATGGGCTGGCTGGCTGTAAACCATTTGTCCACAAAAGCTTCGACCTGCTGGGGCGCAAATTCCGTCAGCTCCAGCGTCACTAGGCCATTTAGCTGGGGCAGAGGCCCGCCGCTGCGCCCAGAGATCAGCACCCGCAAACCAGGGTAGGTATCCAAGAGGGCCTGGATTTGCTGAGTTATGGCCCGATGCTGATCGGCGGGGAGTTCGTCCCAGCCATCCAGCAGCAGCCAGAGTCTACCCTGCTGCCACAGATAGTCCACTTGCGATGGGCTTAACCCACTGGCTAACCAGCGCTGGTTCAGGTATTGCTGTACGTTGATCTCCGTCTCAGGCACCAGGGCTAACTGGCGCAGCCGCAGAAAAACGGGTAGGTAAGCGATCCCGTCGCTCGGCAACCGTTCTGCCCCAATTTCCAAAACTAGATGCTGCAACAGGGTGGTTTTACCCGCCCCTGGCCCCCCTACGATCAGCACCCGCGAGTGGGGCCCTATGGCCTCGGTGGCCGGAGTCTTCGCGAGGCTCCCCGCTGTTCCTAACCGTTGGTGAGGACGTAAATACGCCTCTGTGTAGAGTTGGGCCAGGGTGATGGGCTGGTGCAGGTCGAGGGGGAGCTCCAGCAGTTGGCACTGGGCTTGGGCTTGGGCAATCAGGTGTAACCGCGCCTCGGCCCCATGATCCACCGATTGCCCTGATGTCGATGCAACGGCGACCTGGGATTCTTCCAGCCCCAGATCCGGCGTATCCGAAACAAAGGCGGCTCGATCAACAATCTCTTCCCAATCCAGATCCAGGGTGAAACAGATCTCGATGAAAATGTGGCGTTCTACCGGACGTCCGGCAAAGAACTTCCATACCGACTGGCGGGTTTGCAAACCCACCTCAGCCGCTAGATATTCCTGGGTCCATCCTCGCAAGTCAAAGGCTCGCTTAGCCCTGATGATGCCATCTTGAGATGCCTTGAGCGACCGTTTCGCCATTTTTCTTCCGGATATACAGCACTTTCCGCTTCAACCAAGGACATGCCAGGAGATGAATCTCCTGGTACATCGGTGCTTCGTGTCCTTTGATAGACCGCCAACCGCCATATAGCGCTGCTCTATCTGATGAGGTACATCCTGTGGGGGCAAATGTTTTCGTAACCAGGGATGTGATTCCCTGGTCTGTACCTCACTGGCGCTAGAGGCGCTGTATGTTGAGTTTGTAGTAAGTAGTTGCTTTCTAAACTACTTTTCTCAGCGCCGTCCTCCAGAACCGGAAACAAACTAGAAAGACAGACAAAAATCAGTATTTATGCGGCTATAGTGAACCTGAATTCATGGTTTTCTTCAGGTTTTACGTATAATCACGCAACCATCTGGGCTTTGGGCAGCGTTTCCCGATGGATGGCTAGCCATGGCGCTGAAGACCTCTGTTCCCGCCTATCCATCCCATCGCTCGCCGGAGTGATCAGGGGCGCAAAGTGCCATGGCCAGAATAACCTAGCTGGTTGACTAACCCAAGATTCTGCATCGGACGCGGCCACCGCAGCCGTACCCACCAATCCCGAAATCCCCGGCGAAGGTTGGGTGCCGTCTCCCTGCGCCCAACCAACCTCGGAGATGGGGCAGACCATCAGTTCACGTGCCGTTGAGGCTGAAATAGTCCTAGGTTTACCCATCATTGACTAACAGACCAATGCTGATTGATGGCGAATTTAACCTGAGGGAAGTGCATGGCGATGCTCCGCGCTATCAGAGGGGAACTTAGACAGCTGGGCACCAGGGGATCTAGAACCTAGCAATGGTGTATCTCCCTCTATCGAGAACTGACCTAACCTTCTCCTAGGGGCTTGAACAGAGATAAAGTTTTGATGTCATCCACGGTATGTTTCACGGATTTTTAGAGAGAGCCTAGGGGATGGTCTAGCATATCTTCGGTCACCTTAGATCAAAGTTAGTTCTATAGTGATATAGGCAAAGCATCATCATTTCTAGCTCTACATTAAGCCTTAATACTTTTTGTAAAATATCCATGTAAAAATATGGGTCTTGGTCTCCTTTTATAGGCTTGTTGAGAGGGATGTAGTGAGGGCGGCTAAACGATATTTGCTCCACCTTTCCCAGAATCGGTTCTAGGAGATCAATGTCCTACGGCTGGGCGGCTGTGAGCACTATCGGAGATGCTGGCCGCCCCTTGCCGAGCTATCTTCTAGCGTGATTTGTGGTTCAACTCGTTATGGCCCCTGCGTTATTCACCGATCCAGTCAGTCTTGAGCTTGCGGTTGTACGGAATCCGCTGATGGTATCCCCTGAAACCCCGCTGTTGGATGCCATTGCCGCCATGACCGAGGCCCGCCAACACTGCCTCCTAGAGGCGAGTCCTCTCTCCCTGGCGCTAGAATCCGGCTGTATTCTTCTCATCACTAGCGGGCACCTCGTCGGCATTATTACGGAGCGCGATCTGGTACGCCTCGGTGCGGCAGGGATACCCCTCGATGGCAAAACCGTGGCGGAGGTGATGATTTCCCCCGTGATTACCCTGGCCGAACGCGAGTTTACCGATGTGTTTGCGGCGGCCAATCTGCTGAGGCAGAACCACATCCGCCACCTGCCCCTCGTAGACGATGCTGGGCAAGTGGTGGGGCTGATTACCCACGAAAGCCTTCAGCAGTTGTTGCGGCCCGTGGATTTGCTGCGCTTGCGGCTGGTGTCCGAGGTGATGACTGGCCCAGTGGTCTGTGCCTCGACCCAGGCGACGGTGCAAGAACTGGCCGAATGCATGGCTCAACAGCGTATTAGCTGCGTGGTCATTGTGGGCGATGACCCGCATCCGGTTCCGGTGGGGCTGGTGACCGAGCGAGACATTGTGCAGATCTATGCCATGGGGCTCACCTTTGACCAAGTGCAGGCCCAGGCAGTTATGGACGACACGCTGGTAACGGTGCGGCCTGAGGAAAACCTTTGGTCGGTCAACACCCTGATGAAGCAGCACCAGGTGAGCCGGGTGGTGGCGGTGGATGAGGCGGGACAAGCCGTCGGCATTGTGACCCAAACCACGCTGCTGGAAACCCTCAACCCCGTGGAGATTTATCGTCTAGTGGAAACCCTGGAGGCCCGGGTGAGCCACCTGGAGGCGGAGCGCATGGCCCTGCTAGAAACCCGCAGCCAAGTTTTGGAGCAGCAGGTGCAGCAGCGTACCCAGGAGCTAGAGCAGCAGGCCAGTCGTGAGCACCTAGTACGAGACATTGCCACGCGGATTCGATCCTCCCTGCGGCTCGATAGCACGCTAGATGCCGTCGTGCAGGAGGTGCGGGAATTTTTGAACTGTGACCGCACGGTGGTCTACCGCTTTGATCCCGACTGGGATGGTGCCGTCATTGCCGAGTCGGTGCATCCAAACTGGCCTGCCATCCAGGGCTGCACCATTGTGGATCCCTGTTTTCGAGATCGGGCGCGGGAACTCTATCAGCGGGGCCTCAAGCGGGCCGTGGACGACATTTTCCATGCGGGCTACCCCGACTGCTACGTCGATACGCTCACCCTCTACCATGTGCGGGCTAATTTGGTGGTTCCCATTCTGGTGCAGGGGCAGCTTTGGGGCTTGCTGATTGGCCACCAGTGCAGTGGCCCCCGCCATTGGCATCCGGCGGATTTGGAGTTGCTCGATGACATTAGTGTGCAGATTGCCATTGCCATTCAGCAGGCCGAACTGTACGAACAGGGGCAGGAGGCCATGGTGGCTCTGCAAGGGCTCAATCACGACCTAGAGTCTCGCATTGAACAGCACACCATTGAGCTACGGAACAGCGAAGCTCGTCAGCGGCGGCTCTTTGATCAAAACCCGGTGGGTATCGTTGTCTCCAATCTGCAAGGGCAGATCACGCGGATTAACACCAGTCTCAAAACCATGCTGGGCTACTCCCAAACGGAACTCCTCGAACAGTCCATCTATGATTTGCTGGTCGAGCCGTCCCCCTCGGCGGAGCCATGGTTAGAGGATCTGCAAGAATCTACCCTGTCCATCGTGAAACGGGAGGTGACCCTGCGGTCGGCCAAGCAGCACCAGGTATGGGCGACCCTCACCAGTGCGCTCATTTTAGATGCCTTTGGCCACCCCTCCGAGGTCATCCATCTGGTTGAAGATATCAGCCTGCGCAAACAGGCGGAGGCGGAACTCACCCGCTATGCCCAGGAGGTGGAAGACCTCTACAACAACGCTCCCTGTGGCTATCACTCCCTCGATGCCGCGGGGCGGTTTGTGCGCATCAACGATACCGAATTGGCCTGGCTGGGCTACGAACGCCGCGAGGTGATTGGCCGTGCCTTCAAAGATTTTCTCACCCCAACATCCCAGCGAGTGTTTGCCGAAACCTATCCCCGCTTTCAGCAAATCGGCTGGGTCAAAGATCTCGACTTTGAACTCCTCACCCGCGATGGCAGGGTGTTTCCGGTGCTGCTGAGTTCCATTGCGATGCGGGATGATCAAGGCCGCTACCTCTGTAGCCGCACCACCACCTTCGATATGCGGGATCGCAAACAGGTCGAGCTGGCCCTCCAGGAGAGCGAAGAGAAATTTCGTCAACTGGCTGAAAATATTGCTGGGGTCTTTTGGATGCGAGATTTGGCCGGAAATATGCTGTACATTAGCCCCGCCTACGAAACCCTATGGCAGCAATCCCTCGATAGCCTCAAGGATCGGCCTATCTCCTGGCTAGAGTCCATCCATCCCGAAGACCTCGCCCGAATGCGCCGCAACGTCAAGGAAAACCAAGCCTTTGATGAGGAATACCGGGTGATATTGCCCGACGGCAGCCTGCGCTGGATTCACGACCGGGGCTTTGAGGTGCGCAACGCCCAAGGGGAGGTGTATCGCCTCGCGGGTATCGCCGAGGATGTGACCGCCCAAAAGCAAGCCGCCCAAAAGCTGCAAACCACCAACGAACAGTTGATTCTCTCCAACGCCGAACTGGCCCGCGCCACTCGCCTCAAGGACGAATTTCTGGCCAACATGAGCCACGAACTACGCACCCCACTCAACGCTATTCTCGGCATGGCCGAAGGCTTGCAGGAGCAGATCTTTGGCCCGATCACCCCAGAGCAGACCCGATCCATCGCCACCATTGAGCGCAGTGGGCGACACCTGTTGGCCCTAATCAACGACATCCTCGATTTAGCCAAAATTGAATCGGGTAAGCTCACCCTGCAACGAACCTCGGTGGCGGTGTCCTACCTCTGCGAATCCAGCCTCCCCTTTGTGCGTCAGCAGGCTATCCAAAAGACCATTCGCCTCACCACCCAGGTGCCCCCCCACCTGCCCGACCTGGTGGTAGACGAACTGCGCATTCGCCAGGTGTTAATTAACCTGCTGAACAATGCCGTGAAATTTACCCCCACCGGGGGCCAAGTATCGCTCACGGTGCGGCCTCACCAAGACGACCAGGGCGATTGGATCACCTTTGCCATCGAAGACACGGGTATCGGCATTGCCCCCGAAGCCTTGGAACGCCTATTTAAGCCCTTTGTCCAGATTGATAGCAGCCTGACGCGCCAACATTCGGGCACTGGGTTGGGGCTGGCCCTGGTGAAACAACTGGTAGAACTCCATGGTGGCAGGGTCACCGTTACTAGCACCCCAGACCAAGGCAGTTGTTTTACGATCAGCCTACCCTGCGCCACCGCAGAATCTGTGAACGCTGTTGTACCGGTTTCCCAAACGCTGCCCCTACCCATTGTGGCTGGGGGAACCGTGTTGGTGATTGAAGATATGCCCATGGCTGCTGCCCAGGTGATTCGCTACCTAGAGGAGATGGATCTGCGGCCCATCACCTGCGCCCTAGGGGAAGAGGCCCTGGCCCTCGCCCAGCAGCAGCAGCCCGTCCGGATTATTCTAGATTTGATGTTGCCTGACCTGCCGGGCACCGAGGTGCTGAATCGGCTCAAGGCCCACCCCCTCACCCAGCAGATTCCTGTCCTCATCACCTCAGTCCTCGACGAACGATCCCAAAGTCTGGCCCGGGGAGCCGTCGATTATCTGGTCAAGCCCATCGGCCGTCAAAAGCTGCGCCAGGTGCTCGCTCGCCTAGGCCAAGTGCTACCTACCGAGGAGACCCCACCGCCGGAAACAGAATCTACACCGCCCCCCTTGCCCCTGGTGCTGTTGGCGGAGGATAATCCAGCCAATGTGGCCACCCTTTCCAGCTATCTTAGCCATCGAGGCTTTCGGCTGGTGGTCGCCAGTAACGGCCAAGAGGCCATCGACATGAGCCAGACCTATCATCCTGACCTAATCTTGATGGATGTGCAGATGCCGATCCTTGATGGTCTCAGCGCTATGCGCCAACTGCGCGCCCTTCCCGCCACCGCCACTGTCCCCATCATTGCCCTCACCGCCCTCGCCATGGCCCAAGACCGAGAAAACTGCCTCGCTGCCGGAGCCAATGACTACCTCACCAAACCCATTCGCCTAAAATCCTTGGTGGAGGTCATGCAGCGACTTTTATCGGAGACTAGCCCGTGACGGATCCGTCCATACCTTTCCCCCGGGAAGAACCCCTGCCATCCATTTTGGTTGTTGACGACGAAATCGATAACTTCGATGTCATCGACGCCCTGCTGTGCCAAGAAAACTACCAGTTGCACTACGCCTCCGGGGGCCAAGAGGCGCTTGATCTGCTCGGCACCTTCAAGCCCGACGTCATCTTGCTGGACGTGATGATGCCCAACATGAGCGGCCTAGATTTTTGCCGTCTCCTCAAGCAAGATAGCCAGTGGCGTAATCTGCCGATCATTATGGTTACCTCCCTCAACTCCAAGCAAGACTTAGCCCGCTGCCTAGAGGCTGGAGCCGACGACTTCATTGCCAAACCCGTCAACAGTGCCGAACTGCGGGCTAGGCTCAAATCGATGCTGCGGATTAAACAGCAGTACGACAACCTACAAGGGCTGCTGCAACTGCGGGAAGACATGGTGAAAATGATCATCCATGACCTGCGCAACCCTCTGTCCATCATCATTCTGGCGGCGGAAATTCTGAGATCTCCCAACCTGCCCCCCGAAAATCAGCAGCGCAAACTCGATCAAATCCTGACCTATAGCTACGAACTCAAGGATCTGATCGACGACCTACTGCTAATGGCTAAGCTAGAACTGGGTAAGCTCACCCTCCATCGGCAAACGGTGGATTTGGTCGATTTTTGCCACACCGCCCTCGCGGGTATGGACGACATCGCCCGCCAAAAGCACCTCACCCTCGCCTCCGAGTTTCCGCCGCCGGGTTCATACCCTATCCACGTCGATCCCAGCATTTTTCGACGGGTCCTGGATAACCTCCTATCCAATGCCATCAAATTTTCCCCCGACAAATCCCAGATCACCCTCACCGCCACCTACTCACCGGAAGGTCATTTTCAAGTCGCCATCGCCGATCTTGGCCCCGGCATTGCCCCTGAGCTACGCCAGAAAATCTTTGAAAAATACGAGGTCGGCTCCCTCGTCACCGGAGTCAACCAGATTGGGCTAGGGCTGACCTTTTGCAAAATTGCCGTAGAAACCCACAATGGCACCATCAGCGTCACCGACCACGATCCTCGCGGCAGCATCTTCCAGATCGACATGCCCACCGCTCTGCCGTGATGGTTGTTTTCGCCTAATCTACTTCGCCTCCATCCAGTTTTGGCCAGCGTGGGCCTCCACTTTTAGGGGCACCTTGAGGGAAACGGCGGATTCCATCGCGGCGGTGATTTTGGGTTGCAGTTCGTCCCACTCATCGGGGGGGATTTCAAACACCAATTCATCGTGAACTTGCAGGAGCAGATTAGCCTGGTAGTCCTTCAGGAGTTCGTGCAGGCGAATCATGGCAATTTTGATGATGTCGGCGCTGCTGCCCTGGATGGGGGCGTTGGCGGCGGCACGCAGCAGTCCGGCTTCGTAGCCGTTGGTGCGGAGGCGGTCGAGGTCGATGGTGGCGGGGTCGGTGCCGTGGAGGGAACGCAGTTTGCCATCGGTGAAATTAAAATAGCGTCGTCGCCCAAAAATCGTTTGTACATAGCCGTTGGCGATGGCTTCCCGCTGCATCTGTTGCAGGTATTCAAACACCTTGGGGTAGCGTTCGTAGTAGCGGTCGATGAAGATTTTGGCCTCGGTGCGGTTCACCCCAGCCTCGCGGGCAAAGCGAGAGGCACCCATGCCGTAGATGACGCCGAAGTTGATGATTTTTCCTAGCCGACGTTCTTCCGTAGAAATGTCGTCTTTTTCTAGCAACAATTTGGCGGTGAGGGCGTGAACGTCGTCGTTATTGTTGTAGGCTGCCACCAGCACCGGTTCGCCGCTGAGGTGGGCGAGGATGCGCAACTCAATTTGGGAATAGTCTGCCGCCGCCAGTTGCCACCCTTCAGCAGGAATGAAAGCCGCCCGAATTTGCCGACTAAAGGCGGTGCGAATCGGGATATTTTGCAGGTTGGGGTTGGACGACGACAGCCGCCCCGTGGCCGTCACCGCCTGGTTAAAGTCGGTGTGGATGCGGTGGGTATCGGGTCGAATCAGCAGCGGTAGGGCATCCACATAGGTGGATTTGAGCTTCGACAACGTGCGGTGTTCCACCACCAAATCCACCACGGCATGGTCGCCCTGGAGCTTTTCTAACGTAGCGGCATCGGTGGAATAGCCGCCGGATTTGTTGCGGCGAGACTTTTTCTTGTCTAAGCCCAGCTTTTCAAAAAACAGTTCACTGAGCTGCTTGGGAGAGGCTAGGTTGAAGGTTTCCCCTGCCGCTTTGTAGGCGTCTTCTTCGATGCGAGTCAGGTCAGTTTCCAGGGTTGTAGAGAACTTAGCCAGATAGGCCGGATCGATCCGCACGCCGATGGTTTCCATTTCCGCTAGCACGGGTTCTAGGGGGAGTTCAATGTCGGTGAACAGACTGAAAAGTTGGGGATTTTCCGCCAGTTCTGCCCTCAGCTTAGGCACTAGCAAATAGGTCGTATGGACATCGGCCCCGCAGTAATCCGCCACGGCAGAAATGGCAATATCCGCGATAGTTTTTCCCTTAGGCACCAGGTCGGTGTAACTCTGGGCCACTAGGTTGAGATAACGCAGACTGAGATCGGTTAAATTGTGGCTCGATTCAGGATTCAGCACATAGCTAGCCAGCATGGTATCAAAGACAACGCCCACCAGGTGAATGCCCTGATTTCGCAGCACCAAACGGTCATACTTGGCATTTTGCAGCGCCTTAGGAAATTCGGCACTTTCTAAAATCGGACGCAACGCTTCTAGGACGGTTTCTAACGACAATTGATCGCCCTCAGAATGCCCCACGGGAATATAGGCCATCTGCTCCCGACCGCTGCCCCAACAGCAGCCAATCCCCACCAACTGGGCATCCCTCGGTTCCAACGAAGTCGTTTCTGTGTCCCAAGCAACCGGGTTTTCCGGATTTGTTTGAGCCGAAAGAATATCCAGCAACTCATAAAGCTGGGCTTCCGTGGTGACAATCTGAGGCCGAATCGCCACCGCCTGCACCGCCTGGGCCTCGTCTGTTTCCGCCGCCGAAAAGAACGCGACATCCGCCCCAGTGGCCTCCTCCTGCCCTCCGCCCTCTGCCTTCTGCCCTCTGCCCTCTGCCTTCTCCTCCGCCTCTCCCCCAAAGGCCACCTGCAACTTGCCCAAACGGCTAATAAAATTTTGAAACTCCAGCTTCTTCAGCGCCGGAATCACCACATCGGGGTCAAAGCCTGTGAGTTTGCAGGTGGCTAAATCCGCCCCCAATTCCACATCGGTGACGATTTTGGCCATAAACCGCGAGTGGTAGGCAGATTCTTTCCCCTCCAGGAGCTTTTTCTGGGTGGCTCCCTTAATATTGTCGATATTGGCGTAAATCGTATCTAAATCGCCAAATTCTGCCAACAGCTTTGCCGCCGTTTTAGCCCCAATCCCCTTCACCCCAGGGATGTTGTCCGACGAGTCGCCGCACAGCGCCTTGTAATCCACCACTTGCGAAGGCAAAATATCTAGCTTGGCCTTCACCTCGTCGGCCTTAAACTCCTGGGCTAGGCCGTTTTTCGCGCCCTTGGCAAAGGCGTTGCCCAGGTGCAGCACGGTGATCTGCTCCTCCGGGTCGATGAGCTGAAACAAATCCTGATCGCCGCTGAGGATCTTCACCCGCAGACCCGCTGCCTTGCCCTGGTGGGCCAGGGTGCCAATCACATCGTCGGCCTCAAAGCCCGGTGCGGTGTAGATATTTAGGCCAAAATCCCGCAGCAGCTCTTGCAGGTTGTTGACATCCTCAATGAAGCCCTCCGGCGTTTCGGGGCGGCCATCCTTGTAGGTCTCGTCGGCCTGGTGGCGAAAGGTGGGCTGAGCCAAATCGAAGGCCACAGCGGCATACTGGGGCTTCTCCACCTCCATCATGTCGAGCAAGGACTTGAGGAAGCCGTAGCACACGCTGGTAGGCACCCCCGTGGAGGTACGCAGGCCGCCCTCGGCATTTTTGGCAAAGGCATAGAAGGAACGAAAGGCCAGGGAATGGCCATCGACCAACAGCAGGGTGGGCGTTTCGGCGGAAGAAGAGGGGGCAGCCACGGCAATACTCAGTCTTGGGATGGGGACTTCTATTGTAAGGGGTGGGCTGGTGGGTGAAGGCGGTATGGAAGGGGTGCTGTGCGTAGAGAGAAGCCCGGATTCTTCAAGAATCCGGGCTTCTGGGCACCTATGCGCGATTTACAATCCAGAGGAAGAGGTGATTGTGAGATGGACAATGTAGACCATTATCGCCAACTGGTTCAAGCGCTTTTGACGGAGTATGGCCAGGTGGATTTCAACATTCCAGAGTTGGAAACGGAACTAATTTTTGATACGGAACGCGACCACTATCAGGTGGTTCATGTGGGCTTCTCGAATAAGCGACGGGTCTATGGTTGTGTGCTGCATGTGGATATTAAGAACGGCAAAATTTGGATTCAGCACGACGGCACCGAGGGCGGCATTGCCGATGAATTGGTAGAGTGTGGGGTGCCCAAACACGATATTGTGCTGGGGTTTCATTCGCCCTTTAAGCGCCAATTTACCGATTTTGCTGTGGGTTAGGCCTGGGATATCGAAATCTCAAGGACTACTATTACTGTGTCCCGATTTTCTAAACATCGGCTATGATCATGTCAGCTATGATCGATTCCAAGATCTAATCTCAACTGGAGATGGGCTATGTTGCGGGAAATCCTTAAGCAAGAACTGGATCAGCTTAGTGAGAGGCAACTGAGAAAAATTGCTGACTTTGTTGCCACGATTAAACATCAGTCTCAAAAGTTGATTGAGACTATGCCATTTTGGCAACGCGCCACCCCAGTTGAACGAGTGAAAGATTTGCAAACATGGATTTCACAACTTTCTGATACCCATGTAAGCCTTCCAGATGAAGCCTTTGATCGCGGCAATATTTACGAGTAATGACGAAGTATTTGCTGGACACCAATATTCTCTTGCGGTTGAGTAATCCATCGGATGAACAGCACCGTTTAGTCACTGAGGCTATTGTAACTCTGCTAATGCAGGCAGATGAGCGCTACTTAACAGCACAGGTATTGATTGAGCTTTGGGTTGTTGCCACTCGTCCAGTTGATATGAATGGTTTAGGGTGGTCGCCTGACAAGACACGCGACATCATTGACCAACTGCTCCAACGTTTCCCGATTGCGGAGGAAACGCCACAAATCTTTTCAACATGGTTGGCTGTAGTTGCTGAGCATAAAATTAAAGGTAAACGAACTCACGATGCGCGTGTTGCGGCTGTGATGAAAACCTGTGACATTAGCCATATTCTTACTTTGAATCCAGATGATTTCCTCGGCATTTCGGGCATTACAGTTGTACATCCCTAGGAAGTTGCCTCGTCTGATGTGAGGAGCGCTGGAATTGAATAAGCCGCTAGTTATAGCGTTTTCCACTCTAGTGAGGTGCAAAGCAAGATCCGAAACTGCCATATAGCAAGTTTTTCAGAGATTTTGCTGTACCTCAGCAGGCTGAGAAAGGCTGTATCTCAAATGTAATAGTCTAAATGCTCTAAAGAACTTGCGAAAAAGGCTCCAGAAGAATTTATGAAATTTAGTTAACAACCCTGAGGAAGAAACGATTGTGGAATAGACAGCGTAGACCATGATTGCCAGCGCGTTCAAGGGCTTTTGCCGGAGTATGGCCCGGTAGATTTCAAGAATCCATTAATTAATCGGGTGAATGGCACCACCGCAGTGCGGACAGCGCCTCATTTCGTTGAGGTCTGCTAGCGCTATCCCTTACTCCTTATAATCAATGTCGCCCCTGCGGCGTTTCCCCTGTCTTGCCTTTGCTCTTCATGAAGCCTATGCCCCCCGAATCTTCTGGTTCCCAATCCCCCGCTCCGTCTGCCGCCAAGCCAGAGGCCCAGGCTGCCCACCCCAATAGCCTATGGAGTAACCTGCGGGTGCTGCTGATCGCCTTGGTGGTGGCCTTGGTGGTGCGGGTGGCCATTGCCGAACCCCGTTACATTCCGTCTAACTCGATGGATCCCACCCTGCACATTGGGGATCGGTTGCTGGTGGATAAAATTGGCTATCGCTGGCAGGCTCCCCACCGGGGCGACATAGTGGTGTTTAACCCCCCGGCCAAGCTCGTCAAACTGGGCTACGACGGCAGCCAAGCCTTTATCAAGCGCATCATTGGCGAACCGGGCGACACGGTACAGGTGCAAGGGGGAAGAATTCTAATCAACGGCGAGCCCCTGGCGGAGAGCTACATTTTGGAAGCCCCCCAGTATGAGATGCCCGCCGTGACGGTGCCTCCGGGCTATGTGTTTGTGCTGGGCGACAACCGCAACGACAGCAACGACTCCCATGTGTGGGGGCCGCTGCCCCAGCAAAATCTGATTGGCAAAGCTAGGCTACGCTTCTGGCCCCTAGATCGCCTGGGCAGCCTTTCCTAGACCATGCGAGGCCGATGTGCCCTCAGCCCCAAGCCTCTAGCCTCAGTGCAGGATGGGCGGGTGTGGCGTACCCCATGTTCGCCAAGCCTTTGATGCGTTACGGTGAGACCTAGCACATCCTACCTAAGGGACAAATGACCGATTTAAGGTCACCCGCCGCCCCTCGTTTGGATGTCCAATTGATGTCCGAATCCATGACAACTGCAATGACTCAACCCTCTCCCCGCCGTCAGGGCAGCACCACCCAACACACCCTCGCCACCCCCCAGGGCATGATCCCCTACATCGCCGAGGCCCAGTGGCAAACCCTCTACGACAACGACCAGCCCGTAGCCGAAATGTTCTACGTGGCCTACACCGTGGAAACCGAGGATGCCCCCCACCGTCCGCTTACCTTTGTTGTGAATGGGGGGCCAGGGGCGGCGTCGGCCTATCTGCACATGGGGGCGATGGGGCCAAAGCGGGTCGCCTTCCAGGCCGATGGGGGCTTACCCAAGCCGCCGGTGCAGGTGGTAGACAATGCCGAAACCTGGCTACCGTTCACCGATTTGGTATTCATCGATCCCATTGGTACAGGGTTTAGCCGTGCCCTGCCCAAGCCAGAGGAGTCTGCCTCTAAACCCGCCGCCAGCCCTGCCAGCGGTGACTCGGAGAAACCCGCCCATGCCGAAACACCTGCCCCCAACGCCTCGGCCCTAGAGCAGGCCAAAACCTTCTGGAACCTCGACCGGGATTTGAACGCTCTGGGGGAATTTATCCAGCGTTACCTGTCTGATCAGCATCGGTGGCTGTCTCCGATTTTCATTGCCGGAGAAAGCTACGGCGGATTTCGGGTTGCCAAGCTGGCCCGCCGCTTGCAGCAAGACTTTGGCGTGGGGCTAAATGGCACGATCATCATCTCCCCAGTGCTGGAGTTTGATCTGCTGGGCGGCACCGACTACACCGTCTCCGGCTGGGCCACGGCGATCCCTTCCATGGCCGCCACCGCCGTTCACCACGGGCGGGTAAATACCTCCGACAGCCCCGCAGCCTACGCCGCCAAGGCCGAAGCCTTTGCCCGCCAGCGGTTGATCCCTTTCCTGGCCCTGGGCAACCTGGCCAGCGAGGAGGAACGGCAGCAAGTCTACGGGGAACTGGCGGATTGGGTGGGTTTGCCGAGGTCGGTGGTGCAGCGCCACCGAGGGCGTTTAGACATCGGCATCTTTGCGCGGGAACTGCTGCGGGATCAGGAGCGCATCCTAGGCCTGTACGATGCCTCGGTGACCGCCATCGACCCCTTCCCCGACCGACTGCTAAACGAAGGCACCGACCCCACCCTAGAGGGGCTGGATCGCCTGTTTACGGGGGCCATCAACAGCCATCTGCGCAGCACCCTGGGCCTCTCTACCCCGCTCACCTACCACCTGCTGAACTACGAGGTCTTCAAGGCCTGGACGTTCCTGTCGGCCAGTGAGGCTAAGCAGGGCTTTGTGGGATCCGTAGACGACCTGCGGGTGGCCATGGCCCTCAACCCTCACATGCAGGTGGTTATCAACCACGGCATTTTTGACCTTGTTACCCCCTACTTTTCCTCCAACCTGCTGGTAGATTTGATGGCCCTCAACCCAGAATTACAGCCCAACCTGGCCCTGCGCCATTTCCAGGGGGGGCACATGTTCTACACCTGGGAGGACTCCCGGCAGCAGTGGCAGCGGTCGATGCAGGCGTTTTATCAGAACGCCCTAGCCTAAGGGTTCCCCAACGAGCGGTGCCCTCAGAATTCTGGGGGACAGGGCAACGTTAACTTTTGTATCTAGATCGCCCGTTGCTAGATGAGAGTGCGTAACGGAACTTGATAATTAATTCAGAAAAGCAGGTTAGAAGGATATACCCATGGGTTTTATCAAGTCTATTTTTGGCATCGTTGGCGGTCTGTTCAAGGCTATCTTGGGCGTGTTCGGCGTTGGTAAAAAGTCTGAGTTCTACATGGAACTGGAAGAAGGAGCCACCGAAACGGCTTCTGAGGCAACGGCCCCTGCGGCTCCGGCTAAGGCCGCTTCGGAGCCTGTGGCAGCTAGTCCCGCCCCCGTGGCTCCCCAGCCCGTGGTCGCCCCCGCTGTCTCCCAGCCCACCCAGCCTGCCGCTCCGGTGCCCAGCTTCGCCGCCAACTACCTCCTGGGATCCACCACCAGCCGTCGCCGTCCTGGCCCCAGCCTGTCTCCCTTTAAGGATATGGCTAAGCAAGTGAGCCCCCGCTAACTGAGCGAATCCTCCGGCGTTGGGATTTTTGGGCCTCAATCGATCCCTATGGGAAGGTTCTCGGTTGCTGGTGTGACCTAGGCTCCAAGCTCTTTTCTATCCATTGGCCTCTCGGTTGCTTGTACCCTGGAGGCCAATGGATGTTGTTTGGACGTGGTTAGAGCCGGAGACCACGTTGTTAACCTCAGTGTGGGCTAGCTTACCCCAGCCGATCCATTACCTGGTTGTAGAAGGCTTGGTTGGCGGCGCGGCATTCGGAGAGGCTGTCTGGGTAGGCTTGGGTTTGGGGGAGCAGATCCTGCCAGCCCTGGGTGGTGCAGCGGTATTTGTTTTTGTAGGTTAGCTCAAAGAAGGTTTTGCTCCGAAAGCCCAGCCGCCAGCGGGTGTTGCTCCAGGTTTTGAGGGGATACAGTGTGGGCCGATGGCGTAGGCTGGCAAACTTGCTGCTAAAGGGAAAGGCCAACACCTTGCGGCCCAGCAGCGTGCCCCAGTAGGCTCCGTGGAAGGAACTGGTGAGGATGGTTTCGCCGGAACCGAGAAACCCTAGCACCGTCTCGAAATCCGTTTCGGTATGGGTGAGGTGTGGGAATCCCGGCATATCAATCTGAAATTTCTTGTGGGAGAACACCACGATCTCATGCTGGGGCGTGCGGGGTTGGTCGAAGGCGGGGTGCATACAGCTTGCACAGGGCACCCAGGGCCATGGCACGTCAGCGTCGCGCACCCCCACCAGGTCGCAGTGGGCCAGGTAGGGGCGATAGTCAAACTGGCGATAGTCGCCTAGGCGGTGCAGGGCGTAGGTTTGTTGGCCTACTCCCCACACAATCCGCTGGCCCCGGCGGGGGGCCTCTTGCAGAGCGGCAATTTGGGGCAAAAAGTGATCGAACAGCAGGCCGCCGCCACCGATGATGACGTGATCCTCAGTCAGGGGTAAGGGGAGTTGGTTGGGATCAAGGGTGCGTAGATCGCGGGCGGTGCTGGCTAGGCCGGGAAAGGGGAAGTATCGGAGGGGGGAGGAGAGGAGGTCGCCGACGTTGTGGGGGTCGATGACGTGGTAGTTGATGAGGTTAGGCATTGGGCAACGGCGGCTTGGATTTCTTGGGTAAAGCGTTCGGTGGAAAATAGAGGGGATTGCTGGGCCAGAGAGGCCCGTAATTCCTGCTGACGATGGGGGTTGGCGAGAACGGCGGCAATTTTATCCACCGCATCCTGGGCTTTGATGAAGATTAAATCGGTGTTAGCGGCGTTGACAATTTCAATTTGCCCCCCGCGCGAACAGACGAAGGGAATCAGCCCCGCCTTCACCATTTCGGCCACGGAAATGCCAAAGGGTTCGGGTTTGTGGTGGATGCCGTAGCGACAGCGGCCC
>CAZWNR010000010.1:0-20722 GCA_964635665.1 uncultured bacterium
GTAGCTACGCCCACGGCACCCAAGCCCTGCGCACCCACCTCGATGGCCTAGGCAACTGGGCCAAAACAAGCGGGGCCGTCTTGGACGATTTACGCCGCCAATGGGCGGGACGCTTGACGGTGCAGGCGGTGGCGTTAGTGGGGATGGACGTATACGACACCCCGGCGGCGATAGTTTTAGCGGACTGGGTCGCCGAAGCAGGCGGCTTACTCGGCGGGGTCATCTACCCCCAACCCCGTCTGCGGGAACGCATCGACCAGGCTTTCCGGCTGGCCCAGGAACGGGGTCTAGATCTGGATTTTCACGTTGACGAAAGCCTTGATCCTGAGGCCGAAGGACTGCGCTGGGTAGCTGAGGCCAAGCTGCGCCATCACTTTAGCGGGCAGGTGACCTGTGGCCATGCCTGTAGCCTATCGGTGCAAAGTGAGGAGCAGGTACAGCAAACCCTGACCCTACTGCGGCAGGCCGAGATCACCGTCATCAGCCTGCCCATGTGCAATACCTACTTGCAGGATCGCCAGCCAGGACGGATGCCCCGCTACCGAGGGGTAACCCTGCTGCCCGAACTGGCCCAGGCGGGGGTGCCCGTGGCCCTCGCCAGCGACAATTGTCGCGATCCCTTTTTTGCCTACGGCGACCACGACATGCTGGAGGTGTTTACCCAGGGGGTGCGCCTGGGCCAGTTGGATGCCCCCTTTGGCCATTGGCCCCAGGCGGTTACCACCACCCCGGCCCAACTGGTTGGCCTACCCCAGGGGGGACAGATCGGCCTAGGGAAACCAGCGGATCTCATCCTATTTAAAGCCCGCAGCCTCAACGAGTTGCTGTCTCGCCCCCAGAGTGATCGGGTGGTGCTGCGCCACGGAGCCGCCATTGATCGCACCCTACCCGACTATGCCGAACTGGATGATGTGCTACTCAACTCGTGACGAGATCTCGCCCCTAGGGGTACCCCCCCTGCCAGGCTGTCCCTTGCCTCTCCAGACTACCCGCCGTCCTAGATAGACAGCCGTACCGGAGTGCGATTGGCGCGGATGTCTACGTCGGCGGAGAGGATCATGGAGCGTCCCGTCATTTCGGGGGGCTGGGGCAGGTTGAGGATTTGCAGAATGGTGGGAGCCACGTCCGAAAGACGACCATCTTCCCGCAGTTGCACATCCCCCCCGTGGGCGGGCACCTTCAGCTTTTCCCCTTCAATCAAAATGAAGGGCACAGGATTCGTGGTGTGGGCCGTCCAGGGTTTGTGGTTTTCGTCCCACATCAGTTCGGCATTGCCGTGGTCGGCGATGATGATGGCCGTACCCCCCGCTTTGCCAATAGCATCGATTAATCGACCCAGGGTACGATCCACGGTTTCGATGGCGGAGACAGCGGCCTCCATTTTGCCCGTGTGGCCCACCATATCGGGGTTGGCGTAGTTGATCACCACCAGGGAGTAGATACCCTTTTCGATAGCGGCAATGGCGGTATTGGTAACGGGCTCGGCGGACATGGCCGGGGCTTTGTCGTAGGTCGCCACCATGGGGCTAGGCACCAATTCTCGATCCTCGCCCTCCAAGGGATCCTCTAGACCACCGTTAAAAAAGTAGGTGACGTGGGCGTACTTTTCGGTTTCGGCGGTACGGAACTGCTTGAGGCCATGGTTGGCAACGACTTCGCCTAGAATGTTGCTGAGGTTTTGGGGCAAAAAGGCCACATCCACAGGCAGATCCGGGTCATATTGGGTCATGGTGACGAAGGCGAGATCGGGGATGAGTTCCCGCTCAAAGCCCTTGAAGTTAGGATCCACCAACGCCTGGGTAATTTGTCGGGCGCGGTCGGGCCGGAAGTTGAAGAAAATCACGCCGTCCCCAGCCTCGATAGCACCGGGGGCCAGTCGGGTGGGTTCCACAAACTCGTCATTAATGTCCTGGGCGTAGGACTCAATCAGCGTTTCCACCGCGCTCTTACCCGTGCCATGGCCGGGATCGATCAGCACCTTGTAGGCCTTTTCTACCCGATCCCAGCGGTTGTCGCGATCCATCGCGTAGTAGCGGCCGCTGATGGTGACGAGGCGACCCAGTCCGGCCTTCTCGACGTAATCCTGAATTTTCTGGATGGCCTCTCTGCCCTCCGTGGGCTTGGTATCGCGGCCATCGGTGATGACATGGATGCAGACTTCATCGATGTCTTGGGCCTTAGCCATGTCAATCAGACCAAACAGGTGATTGAGGTGGGAATGAACCCCACCCTCGGAACAGAGACCAATCAGGTGCAATTTGCTTTTCTGGTACCGCACCGTTTGGCACATCTTCAGCAGCGCTTCATTTTCTTGCAGGGTGCCATCTTCCACGGCATCGGAAATTCTGACCAGTTCCTGGGGCACAATACGGCCTGCGCCAATGTTCAGGTGGCCTACTTCCGAGTTGCCCATTTGCCCATCGGGGAGACCAACATCCTTACCGGAGGTACGAATTAGGGTATGGGGATAGGCGGCCCAAAGGCTATCCATCACAGGCGTCTTGGCAGTGGCAACGGCATTACCATCTGCGGTGTCCCGATATCCCCAACCATCGAGAATAATGAGCACCATCGGCGGCACAGACGTCTGATTCATGGGTGAGAATCCTTGTGATTGTGACTAACGTCTCAGCGATCATAGCATTGGCATTTTAGGGGATATCGCTTGAAAAAGGCGCTTTCCTAAACGGCTGAAGCCGCACGCCCTGGCGAATCCTCTCCATTGAAACAGCCCCGAAAGCCCTTGACTTAGCCAGGGAGAAGATACTGGCCTTTGCAGGGCTAAACCCAGGGACGATAGCCATGGGTGAAGGGTTGGAAAGATCGAAAAATCGGTTAAAACGAGCTTTATAAAAGTTTTATAAAAGGGATTTTACTCTACAACCGCCAATTTTTATAATCTGCCCAGCATTTGCCGCTGGGCCGTGCGGTGCCCCCCCTGGTGGGGATCATTGCCTAGGCTACGGATACAGGCGATTAGACCTTGGGCCGGGCTGGGCAGACTCAGCCTCAAGCCGAGTTAGACAACCCCGTTTTCAACCCGTCACCCCATAGGGACGAGATCTCCTCGTCCGCTAGGACTGTTGTGGGTAAGCCCCCAGAATTGAGATCGCCAAGGACTAGAAGGCCCAGGCTTAGAGCAGACATCCGCTGACGAAGATTGGGCCATTGGGCACAGCATCGTTGTGATTGAGAACGGATGCCTACTCCGCAGCCCGCTTGGGAGAGAGCCTAAGGATATGGATGCAAGCGGGGATCGCCTAGGACTGAGCCTTTCCAGCTTTGGCGGTCTGCTTCTCCTTCAACTTTTCCTTTTGTTTCTGACGCTTGGCGTCGGCCTTGGCCTGACGCTCGGCTTCTAGGGCAGCCTGCTTTTCAGCTTCGGCTTCCTCGGCCAGTTTGTCTAGATAATAGTGGTAGTCGCCACGATACAGGCGCAGTTCGCCATCGCGGATTTCTACAATTTTGGTGGCCACACGGGAGATGAAGTAGCGGTCATGGGAAACCAGTAGCACGGTGCCGTCGTAGTGTTGCAGAGCTTCCTCTAGCATTTCCTTGGCGGGAATATCGAGGTGGTTGGTGGGCTCGTCCAGCATCATCAGGTTGGCGGGGCGCAGCAGCATTTTGGCCAGGGCAAGGCGGGCTTTCTCGCCTCCACTGAGGGCTTCCACCCGTTTATACACCATGTCACCGCTAAACAGGAATCGCCCCAACAGGGTACGCACCTCTTCGTTCGTCCAGTCGGGCACTTCGTCGTGGACGGTTTCGAGGACGGTCTTTTCGAGATCGAGCGCTTCCGCCTGGTTTTGCTCAAAGTAGCTGGGGATGACGTTGTGGGAACCCATCGTCACCTTGCCGTCGGTGGGGGGTTCTAGGCCGGCAATTAGGCGCAGCAGGGTAGATTTCCCGGCTCCGTTATGGCCCAAAAAGGCGATGCGATCCCCCCGTTCAATCAGCAAGTTCGCCCCAAGGAACAGGATTTTTTCGTCGTAGGTGTGAGTCATGTCTTCGATCATCACCACCTCGCGACCGCTGCGGGGGGCGGGCGGAAAGCGGAAATGCAGCGTCCGCACCGAGCCTTCCGGGGCTTCGATGCGCTCGATTTTGTCCAGCAGTTTCTCGCGGCTTTTGGCCTGGGTGCTGCGGGTGGCGCTGGCCCGGAATTTTTCCACAAAGGCTTCCTGCTTGGCCAATTCCTTCTGCTGCCGTTCGTAGGCGCTAAGCTGAGCAGACTGGTTTTCCTCCTTTTGCAGCAGGTAGGCGCTGTAGTTGCCCAGGTAGGTGGTCGAAACCCCCCGCTCGGTTTCCACAATTTGGGTGCAGAGGCGATCCAAAAATTCCCGGTCGTGGGAGACGATCACCATCGGCGTGGTCAGTCCTTTTAAATAGATCTCCAGCCACTCGATGGTGTCCAGATCCAGGTGGTTGGTTGGTTCGTCCATCAGCAGGATGTCCGGCTCTTGCAGCAAAATTTTGCCCAGGCCCATCCGCATCTGCCAGCCACCGCTAAACTCACTGACGTAGCGATCCCCGTCCCCAGGCGCAAAACCCATCTCCGGCAAAATTTTCTCGATGCGAGCCTCTAGCCCGTAGCCATCCATGGCCTCAAACCGCCGTTGCAGCTTGTCCATTTCGTGGATTAGCTTGTCCAACTCGTCGGGGTTGGCCTGCTCCATCAGGGTCGGGATATGGTGCAGCTTCGACTGCACCTCGTTGGCCTCGTGGAACACCATCCAAAATTCCTCCCGTACCGTGCGGCTAGGATCCACCTCAAACTCCTGGGACAGGTAGGCAATTTTGAGGCTCGGTGCCCGCACAATCGTCCCTGAGGTGGGTTCTTCTTTGCCGGTGATGATCTTGAGCTGGGTAGATTTGCCCGCCCCATTCACCCCCACTAAGCCGATGCGATCCCCCGGCTTCACCTCCCAGTTCACATCCTTGAGAACTTCCCCGGTGGGATAAATTTTGCTGATGTGCTCTAAACGCAGCATGGAGGGTCTCCAAAGGTGAAGGGTGGCGGGGCGTCTTTACAAAGAGTAACTAAAAGTGGGGGCAGTCGGTAGGGGGCAGGACGAGATAGCGGCAGGTCTTCGCTTCTCTGGGGCCCAGCCACCCCTGAACGGTGCGAATGTCGTCGCCATTTTGCAACGGCCCCTAGCCCTCTCAATGACTCCATCGCCCAGAGGACAACAAACCCCTGAAGCCACACACAATAGTTTGTTTCAGTTTCACAGGAGTGATATCAGCCCCCACTCGCCTGACAACCTTAATCAAACGGCTTAGGAGCAGAAGCTAGCGCGAGACAGGCGCATTTAGGGTATCGATACTAACTAGAAGACATTCTGCCGTAGTCAGATCCTAATTTTTTTCTAGAAAATTCCCCTAATCATTACCCGATCCAGGCGTCTTGTACAGAGACTAGCGGTATAAGGCCCTGCCCAAAATAAATTACACAAAAAGTGTCGGACTCACGCCCCTGCAGGGGGCAGTCACACGGAAAGTGCCCGTATAATAAGCCACTCCTCCACGGTAGTACAAGTGTCTGAAGGCATATGCTAAAATCGCAGTATTGCGAAGGAACAATCTCCCTAAAACCAACGAACATCGCTCGCCCAATATCGTCGTGCTCGATAGCATCTGCGGCTCAGCTCGATGTTATGCTGACGGCACACAATCGAGACACAATCAAGATCTATGCTGGGGCAATGGCCTTATTTGCAATGGCCTTATTTAATGACGGATAAAAAGAGGGGTATTACAACTCATGCGGTTGATGGTTATTGGAGCGAGTCGAGGTCTTGGTCGAGCTTTTATAGAGGGACTGTGTGCTGCTGGCGACATGGTAGTTGGCGTCTCTCGCAGGCGGCCAAACGACCTGATCCTGCCTGACTCCGTCAGCCTCGACTGGATTGAAGTCGACGTGAGTAAGCCTCTAGGAGCGGCTCAGCAGATTGAACGACAGGCTCCTCTAGAACTGGATATACTCATTTACAATCTGGGTGTTTGGGAAGAAACTGCCTTCACTGAGGAGTACAGTTTTCTTGATGACGCCGATGAAAGTATTGTCGAAATAGTAAGTATTAATATTACCGCTACTATTCTGCTGCTGAAGCGTCTAATCCCAAGACTTCTCACATCCTCTAAACGGCTGTTGATTCTTACCGGCTCAACCTCTGGACTTCGTCAGAGTGGGCGTCCAGAGGTCACGTTTGGTGCGTCAAAGTTTGCATTAACAGGTATTGGCGATGCCTTGCGTGAAAATTTCAGGGAAGAGGGATTGGCGGTTTCATGTTTACAGTTAGGCTATCTCAATACAGAGGACGCCCTTTTTGTACCGCTTAAGGAAGCGGCTTACCGAGGAAACGGGACGTTAATACCAGTTCATGACGTAGTGAATATTGTTAAAGCACTCATCAACTTATCTAGTGCGTCCTACGTGCGTGAGCTTGTGCTCCCTGCGATCCATGATGAACGATTTTGAAGCCATCAGTTAGGGTAAGGTGCTCAAATAGTATTGAACCAACGCACCCTAGCTAATACTTTGTGTCTAGCATTAGATAATTTCCATTACTATACAGCATTTCTTGATCCCATGAGGTACCGCACAAATCCTGAAATCCTTGTTACGTAAGAATCTCAGATCTAAATTTGCACCTCACTCACCGAGAAACTCCTGTATAGTTTTTCCTCCTAAGAATGAGACAGCCTAGACATTGAAAACCTCATTAAAGAAGGTTTTTAGGTGCTCACGCTTCACTAGAATTGACTATAACTCCGAAAATCAGAGACTATACCGATGCAAGATTCAAACGTTCATTCACTTCCAGATAATTTGCCAGTACCCGAAGACGACGGTGCATGCGACCATCTTGAAGGGATGGACTTTCCTTCTCTTTCACTAGAGACAACCAAGGGTTCAATCGTTCTGGCAAATCTACCCGGGACAATCGTAGTGTACATCTATCCAAGATCATCTCCTGACAATGATGATCCAGAGGGTTGGGATGCAATACCTGGAGCACGGGGTTGTTCCCCTCAAGGTTGTGCTTTCCGAGATCACCAGGCCGAACTTAAATCCCTTGGCGCAAGCGTGTTTGGATTATCAACTCAAAAGACCCCGTATTTACAGAGTGAAGTAGCACGATTACACCTGCCATTTCAACTCATTAGTGATAGTGACCTGCGGTTAAAGGAAGCACTTAACCTTCCACTTTTGGAAGCTAAAATGAATGGAGAAAGCTTTTACAAGCGTGTAACACTCATCCTTCGGGAAGGACATATAGTCAAAGTATTCTATCCAATATTTCCGCCGGATAAAAATGCTGAAAATGTAATTGAGTGGCTAAAGGAAAATCAATTTTGAGTTTCTTGATGCGCTCTGGTCGGTTAGTTATCGCTATCGTCACTTGGGCTAGGATATTCAGACAAGGTGACAACGTTGGGACGCTCTAACCTTAAAAGAGACAACACCTTAAGCCGGTTGACTACGACCATCGGTACTCTTCGTCAAGGCGTTGGATTGATGACAGTTAATTCAATGAAGTGACGTAAAGAACCATTGTCAGGACAACCGTGAAAAGTACAGCAGGAACATATAACAAATCCCTACACTCGACCGTCCGCTAAACTACTTGCCTTATCCAAAGCTTGTGGTGGCGGGTGAATTCAACCATTAGCCTCCGAGGGAGACATGCTGTCAAAACATCAGTCAGACCTCAAGGTACGGGAAGCTTGAGGATTTAAAGACCATAGGTGTGTCATTGCACTCTGGTGCGTTGGAGCAGCTAGGAAAATTATCCCCACTTCACAATGGCAGAACCCCAGGTTAGCCCTGCCCCAAAGCCTGCGGTGGCGATGGTGTCGCCCGGTTTAATGCGGCCAGCGCGTACCGCTTCATCCAGGGCAAGGGGCACAGAGGCGGCGGAGGTGTTGCCGTGTTGGGCCATGTTGCTGATCACCCTTTCACTGGGCACCTTGAGCCGCTGGGCCACGGCATCAAGGATACGCTGGTTGGCCTGGTGCATCACCAGCCAGTCGATATCATCGGTCGAGAGGTTGGCTCGGAATAGGGCTTTTTCAATCACCTCCGGGACCCGACTGACGGCGAATTTGTAGACTTCACGCCCGTTCATGGTGATGGGGGTGAAGGTGCCCTGCTGGACGGTAATGCCCCTGGTGAGGGGGACGGCTTGGGCTTGGTAGGGAAGCCGCAGAACACTGTTCATGGAGCCATCGCTGCAAAGTTCAAAGCCCAAGAGGTTATCTTGTTCGCTGGCCCGCAGCACCACAGCCCCCGCCCCATCACCAAACAGAACGCAGGTGGTGCGGTCGCTCCAGTCTGTCCAGCGAGAGAGCACATCGGCCCCAACCACCAGCACCGTTTGGAAGGCTCCGGTACGAATATATTGGGCGGCGGTGACTAGGGCAAACACAAAGCCCGAACAGGCGGCAGTCAGGTCAAAGGCAACGGCACGGTTGGCCCCCAGTTCCGCCTGCACCTGGCAAGCGCTGCCAAATAAATCATCGGGGGTGGAGGTGGCCAGCAAAATCATGTCTACCGCCTCTGGAGCCACCTGGGCCATCTCTAGGGCGGCGTGTCCGGCTTGGGCGGCAAGGGAACTCAGGGAGTCCTCGGGGACGGCGAGGTGGCGTTCGCGGATGCCCGTACGGGTGCTGATCCACTCGTCGGTGGTATCTACAACGCGGCTGAGGTCGTCATTGGTGAGCGTCCCCAGCAGGCGGGCGGAGCCACTACCTACCAGAGCAACGCCGGGCATAAACTGTTCCACAAGCTATTCTCCGTCTGCGGCGGGCATGGCCACCCGCTGATACTGGGCCTGAATGCGGTCTAGGACTTGGTTATCCACGGCTTCCTTCGCTAGGCGTACGGCATTGAACACCGAGGGAGCCTGGGAACTGCCGTGGCTGATCACCGTGACCCCGGCTACGCCCAGCAGCAAGCCGCCGCCGTGTTCGGCGTGGTCTACCCGTTGCTTAATCCGGCGCAGGTTGGGCTTAAGGATGGCGGTGCCAATCTTGCCGCGAATGCCCTGGGGTAGTTCTTCCCGCAGAATTTGCAGCACCGACTCGCCCACGGCCTCGGCAAACTTGAGCAGCACATTGCCCACAAAACCGTCGCACACCACGACATCGAACTGGCCAGAGAGAATATCGCGCCCCTCGGCATTGCCCGCAAAGGGAATATTGGGGTTGTCCTGCAAAAGCTGGTGAGCCTGGAGGGAAAGCTCGTCGCCCTTGCTGGGTTCTTCGCCAATGTTGATGAGGCCCACGTTAGGATGCTCCACCCCCAGCACATAACGGGAATAGATGGTGCCCATCATGGCAAACTGCTCTAGGTACTTGGGCCGACAGTCTACATTGGCCCCTACGTCTAAAATCAGCACCGATTTGTTGGCGATCACCGTCGGGAATACGGCCCCAATGGCAGGGCGATCAATGCCCTTAAGCCGTCCCAACCGCAGCAGGGCTGAGGCCATCGCCGCCCCAGAATGCCCCGCAGAAACCACGGCATCGGCCCGCTTCTGCTTCACCATATCCATGGCCACGTTGATGGAAGCCTGGGGCTTGCGGCGCAGGGCACTGAGGGGTTCCTCATGCATTTCAATGGTGCCCTCAGCGGCCACCAGTTCGATGCCCTGGAGGTGTTCGGGACTGGCAACGGAGGCGCGAATTTGATCCAGATCGCCCACCAGGAGCACATCCACATCCAGTTCGGCCTTGGCTCTAATGGCCCCTGCTACGATTTCTCCAGGGGCATAGTCGCCCCCCATTGCGTCAATGGCAATTCGTGCCCGGTTGAGCCCCATCTGCTGCATCTCAAAAACCTTAGGAAATTCTAGCAGACTACCCTACCGCTACTCTTCCCCCGGTTCCACAATCCGCTGGAACAGGTAGCCCGTGCCGCGCGCAGTAAGGATCAGTTCGGGGTTGCTGGGGTCATCCTCTAGCTTGGCCCGTAGGCGGGAAATGTGGACATCCACCACGCGGGTATCCACATGGCGTTCAGGGGTGTAGCCCCACACCTCTTGCAGAATTTCGGAGCGGGAGAAGGGTTCGCCGGAACGGCTGACCAGCAGTTCTAGCAGGCTGAATTCCATGCCCGTGAGTCTGATGCGCTCGTCGCCCTTGTAGACTTGGCGCTTGTTGGTGTCGATGCGAATGGTGTTGACGGAAATGACGCCAGAGCTGGGAATGCCGGACATCCCGGTTTTATCGACCCGCCGCAGCACCGAACGAATGCGGGCCTCTAGCTCCTTGGGGGAGAAGGGCTTCACCACATAATCGTCGGCCCCCAGTTCCAGGCCCGTAATCCGGTCGGCCACGTCGCCTAGGGCGGTGAGCATAATGATGGGGATATCAGACTCTTTGCGGAGTTCTTGGCAGACGCCATAGCCGTCCAGTTTAGGCATCATGACGTCCAACACCACCAAATCGGGGATTTCCTTGCGGAAGGTGTCGAGGGCCTCCTCCCCATCGGCGGCGGTGACGACGTCATAGCCAATCATGGACAGACGGGTTTCGAGGATACGGCGAATGCTGGCCTCATCATCGACAACGAGAATTTTTTCTTTGTTGCTTTCCAAGGTTCTCAAGGCTCCCTATATAACGGCCTATTCTATAAAGAAATCCAACGTTTAACGCGCTAGCTTCCAGGTTTATGACGCCCTACTTCACAAACAAATCGGTCTAGCCGGATGGCCCATGGCCCGCCGTAGCACGCATCAAAGCGTGGCTAGGAGAGCCTCCGTCTATAATTCCCATTAATCCATGACAAACCAAGGTAATGACGCTATTTCAAGGTTTTTTAAGGTTTATTGCGCGAAATCAAGGCGTTTGTGATGGCTAAATCCCGGTCTATTTTTGTCTGCAACGAGTGCGGGGCCGAGTCCTCCCAGTACTATGGCCGCTGCCCGGTGTGCGGTAGCTGGAACTCCCTGGTGGAGCAGGCTCTACCCACTAAGGAATCCGCCTCGGCCCGGTTGCCGGGGGTTTCCCGTGGGCGCAGTGCGGCAACGTCCGCTAAAACGCCCCAACAGCCCCGTTTGGCACTCACCCTCAACCAAATCGAAGACCATCCCCAAATGCGGATGCCTTCCGGCTATGGCGAACTGGATCGGGTGCTGGGGGGCGGCATTGTGCCCGGTTCCCTGGTGCTACTAGGGGGCGATCCGGGCATTGGCAAATCGACGCTGCTGCTTCAGGTGGCAAACCAGTTGGCGATGCGGCAGCGGGTGCTGTACGTGTGCGCGGAGGAGTCGGGGCAGCAGGTGAAGTTGCGATGGCAGCGGTTGGGGCAGGGGGAGCCGGGAGTCGGAAGTCGGAAGTCGGAAAACAAGGCAAAGGGCAAAGGGCAAAGGGCAAAAAGGGGGGTGGATGAGGATCTGGGGGATGGGGAATCCTCTGAGTTAGGGGAATCCTCTGAGTTAGGGGAATCCTCTGGGTTAGAAGCGGTTTCTGGGGGGAAGGGGCAGTTGTATTTGCTGCCAGAGATTGATTTAGAAACAATTTTGATGGAGTTGGAGTCGCTACGGCCAACAGTGGCGATTATCGACAGTATTCAGGCCCTTTACTATGCAACGCTGACCTCAGCTCCGGGGTCGGTATCCCAGGTGCGGGAATGTACCTCGGCGTTGATGCAGTTGGCGAAGCGGGCGAATATTTCTCTATTTATTGTCGGCCACGTCACCAAGGAGGGGGCGATTGCTGGCCCCAAGGTGCTGGAACATTTAGTGGATACGGTGCTGTATTTCGAGGGAGATCGCTTTGCCAGTCATCGCCTACTGCGGTCGGTGAAAAACCGCTTTGGAGCCACCCACGAACTGGGCGTCTTTGAAATGGTGGATCGGGGGCTAGCGGAAATCAGCAACCCCTCGGCCCTGTTTTTGGGCAATCGCGATGAGCAGGTACCCGGTATCGCCACCATCGTCGCCTGTGAAGGAACGCGGCCCCTGGTGGTGGAGTTGCAATCCCTCGTTAGCCCCACCAGCTACAGTTCGCCGCGTCGGTCTACCACAGGCATTGAGTTCAATCGGCTATTGCAAATTCTGGCGGTGCTGGAAAAACGGGTGGGCATACCCCTCTCCAAACTGGATGCCTACGTGGCCTCTTCTGGCGGGTTGACGGTGGCAGAACCCGCCGCCGATTTGGGCGTGGCAATTTCCGTGGTGGCCAGCTTTCGAGATCGGTTGGTGGATCCAGAACTCGTCCTCATCGGCGAAGTAGGCCTAGGGGGACAGGTGCGGCCCATTTCTCAATTGGAATTGCGCCTCAAGGAAGCCGTCAAACTCGGCTTCAAAAAAGCCATCGTGCCTAAGGGCCAGAACGTGAAGGTAGACGGGCTGACGATTGTGGAGGTGTCGCGGGTGGTGGATGCCATCGCCCATGCGCTGAAGGGATGATGCGATTGGGGCGCAGGGTTGGGGCGCACCGCAGTGCGCCCGTACGGGGAGTCAGGTAGTTTAGAATATGAAGAATTATGAATTGCGGAGGTATCGCCATGTCCCCCACCGTTGAAATCTACACCTGGACTTACTGTCCCTTCTGCATTCGCGCCAAGGCGCTGCTAGACCGCAAGGGCATTGAATACACCGAATACTGCATTGATGGCGATGAAGCCGCCCGCCGCGAGATGGCGCAGCGGGCCAATGGTCGCCGCTCTGTGCCCCAAATCTTCATCAATAACCACCACGTCGGCGGCTGCGATGATCTCTATGCCCTTGAAGCCCAAGGCGGTATTGAGCCTCTGCTGGAAGCGGCCCCTGCGGTTTAGTCGTGCATCAGATCCCAGGGTTCTTGATCTGACTCCGGCTAAAAGCCCAGACCTTGATGCAGAACCCTGAGATCTTTGACTACATCCGAATTCCTGCTATACAAAAATCTCTGAGTCGCTGTCATGTTTACAGTGCTTTAGAGGTTTTCTATATTTATTGAAGCTAAAACTTTTCCCTCGAGAAAACCGGACTTAATCGGTAGGATTGGCGCGAATGTAGCGAGACAGATGATAGGCCGTCAGTTTGACATCCTCTGTCGAAATGCGCTGGGGTGCGTTTTCTAGAAATTTCGGTAGGGCCTTAGGATTAAGCACCCACACCGGAGAGGACTTTGCTCCAGGTGTCTTCTCAATAAACCACCCTGGGAAAACTACAACGGGCCTAACAGGAAGATCTCGGCCTGTGCTTTCCTGGAGCAAATCATGGAGCCATTTCGCCTGGGCTTGGGCTTGTTGTAGGGCATCCTGCTGTAGCGGTTTGCCATTGCGGGTAATTTGATTACCATCGAATACCAACGTAGGTCGTCCCGATGAGGGTTTGCTGTAGGTTTTAGTTTCGACGGTAAAAATGCCCCGATCACTCACAATCACATGGTCAATATTGAAGCTTTTGCCGATGACATCATGATAAACTCGATGCCCCTGTTCTCGTAGATCTGATAGGTATTGCCCGACAGCTTTTTCGCCATCGCGTGCCATTTTTAAGCGCCGCCTTAACTGCTTAGATTTATTAAGTTTAAAGATGAGGAAACATGCCCAAGGGGTAAAGCCAAGGGTTAGCAATAGAGGGTGAGGATTGATCTTAAAGAGCCATTGAAACCATTCGTAGACCAATAGAGCAAAGATGCATACTAATGTTCCCCCGGATTCAAAGATATCTTCTTCCCAGATTCTCTGTAGCTCTTCGTCGAGGGACTGGCCTGGGTTTCGAAGGAGGTTGTCTGTAATGGGGGAAATTCGGGCAGGCGGGCGTTTTTTGAACATGGGATGAAACACGGGAAGGCAAGGTTTACCGCTAGAGTGCCCAGGAGAATGGCTACTCCTAGGTCATGACACCCGTTCCCAGGCGTATAGGCGTCACAAAGATGGCACCGTAGGAGTTTCCAGACACAAAGCCTTAAAACTTCCATAGGGCACTAGCCAGGACGCGAAATGGCGGTAGGTGGGTAATGGTTACCCTAGCGGGGTTGGGAGCCTGTTGGCACTGAGGAAAACTCGGTCATTCGGGTTTGGGTTCGTAAATTTTGGCAGCGCAGCAATTCGTCTTTGGTGAGCACACGACGACCCTCTAGGGCAGGTACCGCTTCAATGGCTCGAATCAGAGCCTTGGCGGCATCGGCTTGGGTGTAGCCTCGGCGTTGGGCCACCTGCACCGCCCGATCATCGGCAGCGATGTCGGTTTGGGGGCCATTGACCCGTCGCCAGAGTTGCCAGCCAGCCAAAGCGGTGACGCCCCCTGCTGCCAACACCCCAACAGCATCCCCTTGCATGAGTTCTAGCAATCCTCCAGCCACCCCAGCCCCGGCCAGGAGTTGATACCCGTTGGGCTTGAGCAGGTTGGCCAGCATTACCCAGCTAATGGTGCGCAGGAAAATCAGGTCTCGTTCCGCCACTGAGAGGTGTTGCCACAGTTCCATATTGAGGCTGAGCGAGTGGCTGCGTTGCCAGGGACGCGGGAATTCGGCCTTGATCACCGGAATTTGACGGTCATTCAGGATGAGCTTAATTTTCATGCGGGCCGAGGCCGGCATTAGTTCTTTGAGGCGCGTCACTTCAGTGTTGGGGTTAACCACAGCAAGGCCTATCCCGACAAAATTAACCTTAGCCTACCATAGCTTTCCATCCTCACATTTTGGAGAATCCTAGGGGACAGACGTCCCTTACCACCTTAGTTATCCTGGTCTACAGATCCCTAGAAAATGGCCCTTATCCACCATTGGGGAATAGGACGTTGGCAAGCCTTTGTTCGCAGCTCGGTGAGATGGGCAATAAAGTTGCCAATGTCTAGGGCCGGATCCTCAGCGCAGTAGAGGCCAAGATCCAGCAAATATAGGCGACTTGGCTGATCTGGCTGGCGTAATTCATCCGCAATCAGCACTTGATCGGGGTAGAAGTCGCGGTGGATTCCCGTGGGCTCAACGGGAGGTAGGGCATCCGCGAGGGTGGTGCAGCGTTCTAGCAGGTGAGTAAGGTGATCTTGCCAGTGGTGATAATCCTTGGCAACGACGGGCATCAGCCAGGGTGACATCGTAGGCCATCAGCACCCGCCGACCGGGTTTATAGCGCAGCAATCGAATCGCCCTAAGCGACACCCTCTGTCTCAACGTGGCCGCTAGGCAAGGAGCCATGGCCTCCGGATCCAAGGCAGGCGCAAGGGCAGCCAGGGCAACGTCTTGGGAAAGAGCAGTAACCATAGGCAAGACGACGAGGTAGGTGAGACTAACACCATTGAGGATGGGCAGAAAGGCACGCCCTAGTTCTGGCCTCAGCGAGTCCCGAGTTCGCCAGGGTAAACTAGGTTCCATGACTGGCGCAGCTTATCCATCGTCTCAAGGATCTTACAGGTTTCATCTAGGGGCATGATCGAACTTTCGATCTTCCCGCTGGTCAAGCAGTCCACAACTTCCATAGCTTGGTAAGCGTAGCCATTGCCTTGAATAAAACTTGTTTTCTGGGTTACAGAACTCGGTTTCAGCGATTTCAGTCTCTTGAAAACAGCGTTCTTCTTCAAAGAATCTTTTATTTTTTCTTTGATTCCATTAGATTCAGATTTAACGTTGCTCGACAATACAATAGGTTGATCGGAAAAATGTGTAACAGAGATTTTTTCTGCCTTATAAAATGGATCGGCAATGCAGATTTTGCCTCGGGTACCAATAATAGTAGCGGTATTAGAACCATAGGATTTAAGTGAAGCGGATAAAATAGCGACCGCCCCCTGCTCATAACCTAAAGTAATGACTGACTGCTCATCAACCCCGGTACGACCAATCTGAGCATAGCCAGAAGTGTGGTTAGGAGCACCAAGCAAAAAGAACGCAAGTGATACTAGGTAAACTCCTCGATCTAGGAGAGCACCACCTCCGCGTTCTAAACTAAAGAAACGATTGTTTGGATCAAACTCTGTTGGATAGCCAAAATCAGCCGTTAAGGAGCAGATTTCACCAATCTCACCCCGATTAATGATATCTCGCACCTCAAGCGCTAACGGCAGAAATCTTGTCCACATAGCCTCCATGCAAAAGAGCTGACGGGATCGGGCAACCTCCATCACTTCTCTAGCCTCTAGAGCGTTCATCGCGAAGGGCTTCTCACAAAGTACCGCTTTGCCCGCTTCTAGGCAAAGAATACAATCTTGTTTATGGCGGGTATGGGGAGTTGCGACATAGATGACATCAATGTTGGGATCCCTAACCAGTTCCTCATAACTACCATAAGCAAGTGGAATATTTGCCTGAGCAGCAAACATCTGGGCAGATTCAATCGTGCGAGATCCAACAGCTTCAACAGAAGCGCCACTGATAGTTTTTAGATCCTCTACAAATTTATTTGCGATCCAGCCAGTACCTAAAATACCCCAACGAACCGTAGATTGAACGACCATGTGATTTTCTAGATCCTAAAGTGACAACCGAGACAAGTATCGTCTTCCTGGCTTACATGAGATATAGCCGACGGATTGAAATTTCTCTGAGGGAAGTGCGTTACGGCTACGGCTAACCGCACGCTCCAAAACTACTGGGAGCCATCTGCTACAGGCGTCAATTCTAAATCCAGTTCCATGTTTTTCGACAGAGAATCTCTTCCCATGAAGCCAGTTTTAGTTTATATCATGACCTACGGCCAAAATATTTTCTTTAATATCTTTAAGAAAAGACTTCATTGGCTCTATACCAAACAAGGAGTCAAGCAGCTTATAGTCTACCGAAGCAGCTTGAGTTCCACTTAAGCAAGCACATATTTCATCTGCAAAATCCTCCGCATTTTCCGCGACTCGAAATAAAGATTTAGCCTGTTCGGGCAAGCCACAAACACCCTTCGGCAAGGTAACAATAGGGCATCCCGTTGCTAACATATCAATCGCTTTGATACTAACACCCCCACCCACAGCCATTGGATTAATCAAAACGTGACCAGAGCGATAGATATCTGAAGCTGACTCAGGGTTTGCCTTTAGAGTTACACCATCCGACATTTCACAGAGGCTAATAATTTTTTTGACGGGATTAGAGCCAGATATCAGGATCTTAATATCTGGAATCTTGGCCCTGAGCTTAGGCACAACTTCAACCAAGAACCATACAATTCCGGCCACATTGTTTTCTGTATTTAAGTTTCCCAGAAAAACCACGTCAAATTGCTTGTTCGTCCCTTGAACAGCCTCAGCATTTGCAAGATATTTCATATCTGATGGATTAATAAGCGGCGGCAAAAACCTGCCGTTGGTAAATCCTTGAGATTTCCAATAGTTTAAATCATCGACTGAGATATCATAAAAAGCATCGCATTCTTTAAATGTAGCTTTCTCTACTTGCTCTAGCCTGTTAAGTGACAACAATCTAAGAATTTTTCTAACACCTTGGGCCGAGGCGTACAAGTTTTTGCAATAAAGATGTTCGATATTGTGAGACCTAAGAATAAGTGGTAACGCAAGATGCTTATGGAGATACCGGCCTGCCATACAACCGTGCAGGTGATCTATCATGATTAAATCAGGTTGAAAGGCCTGTGTAGCAGATCTCAAAGCATTCAAGCTTTTGCCATAGACAATCCTTGACGAGATTTCCAGGGGATAGAGAGGAAGAAACAATATCTTGCGGATCAACGAATAAATAGATGTTCCATTCAGTTGCAGTAAATGAAGATCATCGACAACCTCCATCAAGGGCCTTTTAATATGTTCATCCAATTCACCTTTTGACCAGCAAATCAACTGTATCGATACCCCTAATTCTGACAATACCTGTAGTCTTCGCCAGATATCAACTCTCCCACCATGAATAGGAGGATAGGGAACTTCTAAAGCAATAACTGTTATTTTCATGGTTAATACTAGAGAATTTTGAGCATCAACGATATATTTTACCCGAGCCTTGCTAGCTCTTTTCGCATAGATTTATGCTACGCTATCGTACCTATTTTACCCCGGCTTATCCAATCAAGCGACATGGCAAAGTAATTTGGTCTAGGCATCGCAGATAGTGCGGGAGACTTTAACGTCGTTAGAATAATCGCGTGATGTCTGCAACCTGGCTGACTGACACAATGCCGAGAAGCCTTGATCTCTAGTCGGTTGGGTGGCGCGATAGCAGAACCCAACCAGCCCAAAATCCTCGGCGAGGGTTGGGTTCCTCTGCGCTGCACCCAACCGACTTTGGAGATGTGTCAGGCAATCAGATCTGAAACGATGAGAAGAAGCCGATCCCTAGGGTCGGACAACGGCCAAGGTATCGGCACAGACGGGTGTTGCTTGGTGTGCCAGGTGCCTTGCGGTAGGGGAAGGTAAACTGCGGGTGTAGGCGCTGGATGAAGGAGAACCATATGCAGAGATTGGCTTTGTCCCAGCTTGCCCCCACGGTGGGGTAGGCGTTGGGCGGGCTACGGGTTAGGTCAACGAAGAAACCGGGGTTCTGGAGCGCCACCCTGTAAACAATTGCTGCGATACCCTGGCTTTCTAGAAAATGATCGATGCTCGGGGAATCTTAGAGGGCAGCAGGCCAGTGGCAGACTGACCCCCATGGCCAATTCCTTCATCCTGGGCAGTGACCCAGCCAACCACTATGGAACGACGTCGAGTTTTGCAAGTGCTGGCCCTAGGCAGTGCCGGAACCGCCCTCGGTTTAGGGGCAACATCGGTGTACCAAGCTATGGCCGGAGAAACCGAGCACCACTGGGGCTATGTGGGCGAAGCTGGCCCCGATCATTGGGGGGAACTTTCCCCAGAATTTCAGGTCTGCGGCTTGGGCCGGGAACAGTCTCCCATTGACTTACAGCATCCCGTATCGGCTGACCTCAGCCCCCTCACCTTGGCCTATCAACCCGTGCCGCTGAAGCTGCTGAACAACGGCCACACCATCCAGGTCAACATCGATGGCGGCAACATCCTAGAACTCGATGGCAAACCCTACACCCTAAAGCAGTTTCACTTTCACCACCCCAGCGAGCACACCGTGGCAGGGGCGGCTTTCCCAATGGAAATTCACTTTGTCCACACCCATGAGGACGGTAGCATCGCTGTGCTAGGTGTTTTTGTTAAAGAAGGGGCCGAAAACGTCAGCCTACAGCCGATTTGGGAGGCCATGCCCTTCCACGAAAGCGAGGTGCTGACGGTACGTAACGCCACCGTAAACCCTAGCGATCTGCTGCCCACCGAGGGCGACACCTTCCGCTACTTCGGCTCCCTCACCACGCCACCTTGCTCGGAAATTGTCTCTTGGCTGGTGTTCCAAAGGCCAATAGAAGCCTCTAGAGCGCAAATTGAACGATTTGGCCTAATTTTTGCCCACAATGCCCGCCCGGTACAGCCCCAAAATCGCCGCATCCTGTTAGAGTCGCTCTAAATTCTGGTCGCTCTAAATTCTGGGGGACTTTTGTAGGCTGCGTCACCTTCGGCCATCACCATCCATCACCCTAGGATCTGGTCTGAGGGTGATGATGGCGACTCTAGCCATTGTCGGGCATGGTGCAAAATCTGCTCTGCGGCGGCGAGGGCAGATTCGGCTTCCCGTTGGGTAAAGGCTTCCCCAGGGGTGAGTTCGGCGAGGGCATCGGGATATCGAGTGGGGATGTAGAGCTTATCGAGGGCCAGGGCTAGTTCTAGGAGCGGGAGAAACTTCGCCTGAGCGGGTTCTGGCAGATCGCGCAGGAGGCGGGTGCAGGAGTGGCCCCATGGATCGCCGTCTAGGCTAATCCACACGGCTTTGAGACTTTTTTCAGCGGATTGCTGGGCATAGAAGCAGGCTTGGGCAAATTTTTTGGCCAGAATCAACGCCTGGGCGGCTTCTAGGTCGTCCAACCCCTGGCGATACCAGCGGATAGCCTCTTGCCGTAGCTTTTCGTGACTCATTAGGGGGCTTGCGGATACAGGGTTTTGCCTTCGGCCAAGAGTTGCCGGATAAAGGGTCGATCTACTCGCTGCGCCAATTCCCCAGGCGTGTAGACAATCACCTCCACCGGGGCAGGGGCATCCACCAGCAGGGCCAACACTTGACCGATACGATCTAGGGGGGGCAGGTCACAGTCCCACACTAGAAAGAGATCGATATCCGATCGACGGGTGGCGCTGCCCCTGGCCCAAGATCCAAACAGAATAATGCGTTCTGGGGCAATATGCTGGCACAACCGGGCCACGGCGAGGGGGAGCCAATCGCTGAGGGCGGCGGATGGGCTGGGTAGCGCCGATGGACTAAGGGCCAAATCGGAAGGCTGAGATAAGGGCATAGATCAGGTCGGCGTGGAGGGCTGATGCCATCCTAACCCTAGATCGATGGTTGCAGATTTGCCCCTCGGTAGGATGGCTCCTCGCCTAACCCTGTTGATTGAGGATGGTCAGGATCTCCCGAAAACGGGGCCGTTGGTCGGGCTGCATACAGCGCTGTTGTAGCTGGCGCAGTTGGGCGTAGGTGGCGGTGGCGGCATCGTTGGCGTCGGTCATCGGGCAGCGATCTAGCAGATCCTCTAGCAAACAACCAAAGGCCCGAACCTCCAGGCGTTCCAGGGCTTGGCCCAGGGCAGCATCCTCCACGGGATAAAAAGAAGCCGCCCCGAAGTCCCCCAGTTTGGCATCGCCGCTGTCGTTATAGAGCGTGTTGTGGGGATATAAATCACCATGTAAAAGCCCCCGCTGATGCAGGTGATGGGCCGCAGCAGCAACACTGTGGGCAATGCGGATCGCCACGGGGAGGGTAAAGGTGCGGTCGGGGGGGTAGGTGT
>CAZWNR010000011.1:0-20135 GCA_964635665.1 uncultured bacterium
GCCAACTGAGAACCGGGGTTGAAGCCAAACCAGCCCAGCCAAAGAATCAAACAACCCAGGGTGGCAATGCTGAGGTTGTGACCCGGTAGGGCGTTGACCTGCCCCTCGGCGCTGTACTTGCCCATGCGAGGGCCGAGGAAAGCCGCCCCCATGAGAGCTGCCCAACCACCCACGGAGTGAACAATGGTGGAGCCAGCAAAGTCGTGGAAGCCAAGTTCAAGCAGCCAGCCACCACCCCAGAGCCAGTGGCCAGTGATGGGATAGGCAATGGCTGTCAGCAAAACGCTGAAGATCAAGAAGTCAACAAATTTGATGCGCTCGGCTACGGCCCCAGACACAATGGTTGCAGCCGTACCCGCAAAGGCCACCTGGAATAGGAAGAAGGTGTCTTTGGAGAGGTTGAGCCCATCAGGCCCTAGGCCGTATAGCTCAGGGGCACCGCCCAGGAAGAAGCTGGCCCAGCCCACCCAGGCGTTGCCATTGGCTCCAAACATCAACGAAAAGCCGATGAACCAAAAGCCCAGGGTGGCCAAGGCAAACACAATCAGGTTCTTGGTGAGAACGTTAACCGCATTTTTTTGGCGGGCAAACCCGGTTTCGACCATGGCAAACCCGGCGTTCATAAAAATGACCAGGAAAGCCGCGATGGTGACCCAAATATTGTTGAGTGTGACTTGCACATCCTCAGCCGTCAGTTCGTCCTGCGCGTGGGCGGCAAGGCTCCAGGTCACCAGAATAGTGATGGCTAGGGGAATACAAGCCAGCCAAGCCCAGCTTCCAACCCGACCAAAGATCCGCTTCGCCGCTTGATCAAAGGGCGGCACACTGGCAGTCCAGAAAGACGGCTTCGACCGCTTCCGGAACTTAGAACGATTTTTCAACACTAAATTAGACATCTTGACAGACGTTCCTTCAACACAATCAGACATCAAACACGGCCAATCTGCCAGACAATCCAGCTCGAGCCAGACAGCGGCGCAGCAGACTTGGTAGGGGAGCCAACCAGCTACGGTTTAGTTAGCCTGTGGGGCAAATGTGAGGCAAGTAAAAGCAGCCCCCAAGCTGGCAAAACCAACCTTGGGAAGCCTACGCCCCGTGGTTTGTTAACTAAAGCACCGTCAGCGAAAACGGATTGGCATCGCTGCAACGTTACCGTAGCTTTACAGAACAAAATGATTCCATCAATTCTGAGGCCGTCAATCTGTATCAGGAAATACATAACGACCCAAAACGATGGGAAAGCCCCGATTTCTCAGGCCCAGAATTGGTGTTAAAGCATCCGTAAAAGTAGAGAAACGCAAAACTGCTGATCGGTAACCTAGATGGAAAGGGCTAGCCCGTCCCCTAAGCCTTGCCCATGGTCTGGAGGTACTGTTGGCTACCGAGAGCCTCTAGTTGGGATTGCTTTGCCAGCACTTCGGCCTCTAAATTACGGCGATACTCCGCCACTTGATCCAGCAGGGCGGGCCGATGACAGGCCAAAATCTGCACCGCCAGCAGCCCCGCATTTTTGGCATTGCCAATGGCCACCGTCGCCACCGGAATGCCCCCCGGCATCTGCACGATGCTGTAGAGGGAATCTAGCCCCTGCATGGTGTGGCTCACCACGGGCACCCCCACCACGGGCAGGGGCGTTAGGGCTGCCACCATTCCCGGCAGGTGGGCCGCTCCCCCCGCTCCGGCAATAATCACTTTCAGCCCTCGTTCTCGCGCCGTTTGGGCATACTCCACCATGCGCTCTGGGGTTCGGTGGGCCGACACAATCGCTACCTCGTAGGCCACCCCAAAGGCCTCACAGACCTCCACCGCCGCCTGCATGGTGGGCAAATCCGAATCGCTGCCCATGATGATGCCAATTTCCGGTGTTGTCGTCGCTGTTGTCATTCGATGGACTCCTTAAATATGTATACAGTGTGCAAAGCTTAGGGCAGGGCAAATTGTAGGGTAGGCACCGCCCACCATGGGCCGCCAAGCATTACGGTTGGTAAAGCTCTAGCCTGCATGATTCCTGGCCATCGGGAAAGACCCGTCGTTCCCGCGAAAACGGGAGCCTACCGCAGGGATCGCCCCATTCTCCGCATCCCTGCCTGCACTGAAATGACGGTCAAGCATTTTAGGCCCGAAGCTTTTGGCTGCCCAGTACTCGCCTGCCAAAGGTTTCAAATCATGTCGAGGGTGGAAGCCAGTAGCAAAACGTCATAAGATTTTACAGAAGTTATCAACTGCCCCACCCCTGCCGCCATGACGCTGACCAACGACAAAACCGACGATAAAACCGTAGTCCGCGAGTATTTCAACGCCACGGGCTTCGACCGCTGGCGGCGCATCTACGGCGATGGCGAAGTCAACAAAGTGCAGCTCGACATCCGCAAGGGCCACCAAAAAACCGTCGATACCCTGATGGAGTGGCTGAAGGCCGACGGTAACCTCAAAGACATCACCTGCTGCGATGCGGGGTGTGGCGTGGGTAGCCTCTCTATTCCCCTGGCTCAGGAAGGCGCAAAGGTCTACGCCAGCGATATCTCGGCCAAAATGGTAGAAGAAGCCCAGGAACGGGCCCAGGATGTGCTCAAGGGCGAAAACGTACCGACTTTTGAGGTCAAAGATCTCGAAGAGCTGGCGGGAAGCTACCACACGGTGATTTGTCTGGACGTGCTCATTCACTATCCCAAAGAGCAGGTAGAGGGCATGATTAAGCACCTCAGTTCCCTGGCCGAAGCGCGCTTGATCCTCAGCTTTGCGCCTAAAACCCCCTGCTACACCGTGCTGAAGAAAATTGGCGAGTTTTTCCCTGGCCCCAGCAAAACCACCCGCGCCTACCTGCACCGCGAGGCCGATATCGTCGCCATCTTAGAAGCTAGCGGCTGGAAGATCGAACGCCGCGCTATGACCAAAACCCAGTTCTACTTCTCTCGAATGCTGGAAGCCGTTAAAGTCCGCGCCTAGTAATACAACGCTGATGGTTCCTACCGTTGCCGTTGCGTTTCTGCGGTGCTACAACTCAGGAGATTTTCCCGTCCTGGGTTCAGGGGCTAGTGGTGCTCAACGAGTATTGCGTATGCTGGCCCAGATTAAGCCCCAGGAGAGATGAAGTATCCAGGCCACCGCTTTATGCTGATGGGGCCTAGGTGCTACCTTGAGCCGACCTATGGCCTGAGTTACCATTCCTTACAGACGTTGCGCATGGGCATTATGGCAGGCAATTTCATCAAGCGCTCTACCCAGCTACGAACCTTGGCGACGGCTTCCCTAGGGGCCGTTTTTTTGCTGACTTTGGCGGCCTGTGGCCCTCAGAATGACGACGTTGCAACCCCCGCCAGTGAAGATACCACCACCGTTGAAGCAGCAACCGATAGCGATCAATCTGACGCTGATCAAGCGGTCGTTGCGATAGCTTTGACCGCCGAGGGACGCGAATTTTTCCTAGACGGCCAGGGCGACAGCAACCCGGATATTGTGGTGCAGCAGGGCGATACGGTGGAGGTGACCTTCTGCGTGACCGGCGGCACCCACGACTGGGTGGTGGATGAATTTGATGCCGCCACCGATGTCATTTCTGCGGGGGACGAGTGCAGCACCGTCGAATTTGTGGCTGACCAGGTCGGTGAGTTTGAATACTATTGCAGTATCGGCAACCACCGAGCCGAGGGCATGGTCGGGACGTTGATTGTTGAGTAGGTCGCTGTTGCTGCGGTTGGCCAGCGACCTAGTTCTGGGGCTTTTGGGCCCGTTGGTCGATTTCCCTAGCGCATCACGGGGGGCTGCCAATCGCTGAATCCCGCCAGATGATTCCAGTAGGCTAGGTAGCCGATGAAGGCCCAGATCGTGGCCGCCAGCAGTAGTACCACAGCCCCCACAGTGCGCCAGGTTTTGTTGTCGCGCAAATACACTAGCGTGGGAGCCGCCAACACGCCCCCCAGCCCCGTGAGGATGAACCCTAGTCCGGCGACCAGGGGCCGCTGAGTTTGACCTAGGTCGATAATCCGTGCCCCCACGACGATGGAAGTTAGCCCCGCAAAAAAGGCGTAGACCGTGAGGGTGAGCAAGTCCCAACCCTGGGCAATGGCGATGGCCGCCGCCAGGTAAAGCCCGCCAAACAGCACCGTGGTTTCGCCAAAGGAAATATTGAAACTACCGGGAACCGGCCACGTCCACATCATGTGTAGCCCTGTGGCTAGGGCGATGCCCCCCACGAGGCCAAAGCCGGGAATCCAGCGTTTTAGATTAGCGCCATCCAGGCCGCGATAGACAAAATCTGCCAGCAGCACCAACCCCGCCACCATATTGATCAGCATCAGGGTGATGTAGTCGATAAACATAGGGCTTTTCTCCAGTTTGTTATCACCATGGGAAGCACTGGGCCAAAACCCCGCAATCCGTCAGCATCCTAACAAACTCCAAACCCGTACGGGCGCACGGCGGTGCGCCCCAACCAGCCCCAATTCCCGCTACAGAGGCGCACAGTGGAGCGTCCCAACCTTGCCCCGATGGGAACAATCAGAGTATGCTGCGGCCAAAACCGTTGTGTTGCCATGGCTGCTATTCATCCCTCCGTTGACTTTCGCTCTGATACCGTGACCTGGCCCACCGACGAGATGCGGGCGGCCATGGCGGCGGCGGACGTCGGTGACGATGTCTATGGCGAAGATCCCACGGTGTCGGCCCTAGAAAATCTGGCGGCGGCGATGCTGGGCAAGGAAGCGGGGCTGTTTGTCAGCAGCGGCACCCAGGGCAATTTGATCGCTGCCCTCAGCCATGCCCATCGGGGGGATGAAGCCATCATGGGAGAAGATGCCCACACCTATTGCTGGGAGGCCGGAGGCATGGCGGTGCTGGGTGGCATTACCCCCCGTCCACTGCCCACGGATAGCCGAGGACGGATGGATCTAACCCAAATCCGCCACGCTATCCGAGAGGATGATCCCCACCTGCCCACCAGCCGCCTGGTTTTGCTGGAAAATAGCTCCGGCGGCAACCATGGAGCAGCTATCGAACCAGCCTATTTTGAGGCCGTTCACGCCATCGCTCAGGCCCGTGGACTCAACATTCACCTCGATGGTGCCCGCCTGTTCAACGCCACCACGGCCCTAAACTGCGATCCCACCGCCATCACGCCATGGGTCGATTCCGTCAGCATTTGCCTGAGTAAAGGGCTGTGTGCCCCCGTGGGGTCGGTGCTGGTGGGAAGTCGGGACTTCATCAAAACCGCCCGTCGCAATCGCAAACTGCTAGGGGGCGGAATGCGTCAGGCCGGGGTATTGGCCGCTGCCGGATTGATCGCCATCAAAACCATGAGCCAACGGCTCCAAGACGACCACGACAAGGCCCAACAACTGGCCCAAGGATTGGCGACTATCCCCGGTATTGAGATCAACCCCGCCCAGGTGGAAACCAACATGGTCTTTTTTGCCCTCGCCGATGACCTACCCCTTTCTCCCACCGACCTGGTGAATCGCCTGAAGCAAGACTACGGCCTCCACATCGGCGGCTACGACCATCGCACCCTGCGGGCCGTCACCCACTACTGGATTTTGCCAGAACAGGTGGATAACTTGGTGACCGCCATTCGGGCGATTTGCGGCTAAGGTTAACCCTGAATCGCTGTGGCAGCAAATCCACAAGATCGCGACCTGATCCAACCGTTGGGTCTTGCGAGATAGCACCGCTATGATGAAGACAGTCTCTCCGTAACCAGACACTTGGTTATGACGACAACACCAGAACCCAGTAACTTTCAAACTGAATTGTTTGAGCGCTTTGATCGGTTGGAGCAAAGCTTAAATCAACGCATTCAAGATCTAGAGCACAATATTCAGGGCCTAGAGCAAAAACTCGATACCGATATTCAGCGTATCGATGAGCGCACCAACAAGTGGGAAGAGCGCTTTTTGCAACTGTCCAAAGGTAACTTGATGATTTCGCGTACGGTGATTATTGCCGCAGCCACAGTAGTTATTTTTGGCAGTGTACTGGATAAGGCTGAGGTGTTGGTGGAGGGTTTTTCCCGACTGGTGGGTAAATAACCCAGAGAATCGGCCTGTAGCGTTTGGACAATGGATACAAGGCTGGTGAGGAGAGGTCGTAGGAGGTCATGGCGCTGCCAATCGGCGGCTCTAGTGAAACCCTAAATCGGTGCTTTTGCCCGCATGGACGAGGGCCAGTTGGTAATACTTGTGGGCGTGCTCAATCAGGTCAAGGGCTTGGGCTTCGGAAACTTCGCGAATCACCTTGCCGGGAACGCCCATCACCAGGGAACGGGGAGGAACATCTTTGGTCACAACCGCCCCCGCTCCGATGATGCTGCCGCTGCCGACGCGCACGCCGTTCAACACCACCGCCCCAATGCCGATCAGGCTTCCGGTTTCCACATGGGCACTATGGATGACGGCCCGATGGCCCACCGTGACCCGATCTGCTAGGTAGGTGGGTTGGCCCGGATCGCCGTGGAGGATGGCCCCATCCTGCACATTGCTGTAGGAGCCAATGGTGATCGATTCCACATCGCCCCGCAGCACCGCCCCATACCAAACGCTGCATCCCTCTTGGAGAATGACATGGCCGATCACCGTGGCATTGGGGGCTATAAAGGCCGCTTTAGAAGCATCGGGGGTGGGCCAAATTAATGACATAGACAAACCTTTGGAGGGCTAAGGATCACCAAGACGGCAGGGAATCATCAGGATTAAAAAAATCAATCGTTCCCCCTTTGTCCCGTCGTCAGTAAACCATAGAATCCAGGGATCGACGCAGGTGGGTAGAGCCGATCTCCTGCCTGCTAAAGACAGCCTAAGGATTGTTTTGCCGTAGAGCGGCAATCCGTTGAACGGAGGTTTCTCCAGGGATTTTAGGGAATTTCGGTCGTCCTCGGCCATCCTGATGACAAAGTCCGCTGAATCCCAAAGGTATAATACGGCTACAGCATCGTCTTGATTCGCCCCCCGAGGAAGTGTCTGGTTTCCGCCCAATGGTTAATTCCGCCCTGCAATACCCCATCTACGGCCCAGAAATCCAGTGTCCTCACTGTCGGCAAACCATCCCGGCCCTCACCCTGACGGATACCTACCTCTGCACCCGCCACGGAGCCTTTGAGGCCAACCCCGACACCAAGGAGCTGGTGCATTTGCAATCGGGACGACACTGGCGGCAGTGGGAGGGAGAATGGTATCGCCAGCACACCCATCCCGACGGCATCCGCTTTGAAATTCACGAGGCCCTTGATCGTCTCTACACCGAGGGTTATCGCGCCACACGGGTGATCATTGCCGAACGCTACAAGGATTTGGTGAACGGCTACCTAGAGCGCAACTCGCCCTGGCGGGGGCAGGGGGATGTCACGGCGGCTCCCAAGCTCTATGGTCTGCCCGTGGAATTTAGCCCCCCCGAATCCGAGGATCCCCAATGGTCGGTAATCAACTTCACCCTAGAAAAGGAGCCAGGGGTGCCCGTTCGTTATCCCTATTTTCGGCTGTTTGAGTGACGGCCCATCGCTAGCCCCACCGCCAAGCCAGGTTCCGCCGACCTCCCTCTGAGACGCTACAGGGAATCGATCCCCCCTAGCCCCCCTTAGAAAGGGGGGAACCGGAGTCAAAGTCCCCCTTTTTAAGGGGGATTGAGGGGGATCTCCGAGGGCTTGCGGCATAAAAACCAGATGTGTATACACAGTAGCTCTGAGCCCCTACCGCTTATAGAAAAGTCTCTATTCCGCTTGGTTCCTAGGGTTGATCCCCCCTAGCCCCCTTAGAAAAGGGGGAATCGACTTCAAAATTCGGATTTGCTATGGGATTCCTTACTCCTCGGCCAGTTTCAGGTCGTGGATGTTCCAAAATGCGCCGCCAATGGCTGTATATTGCACCCCTTCCACGGTGTTGCGCACCGCCGAGAGGGAGAGGTTGTTAATGAGGTAGATAAAGGGCAAATATTCCTGGGTAAGCTGCTGGGTTTCTTTGTACAGTTCAAAGCGCCGGGCTTCGTCCACTTCCTGGGCGGCCTGGATGTAGAGATCGGCAATGCGGCGTTCCCAATCGGCGGCCTGCCAACCCTCTAGGGGCGTTTGGCTAGGGGCGGCCTGTTGGTTAAAGGCGTGGAGGGCACCATCCAGCAGCCACACGTTGGCACCGCCGTTGGGTTCTAGCCCTCCCGTTAGCCCCAGGATGCAGGCTTCCCACTCCAGGCTATCGGTGAGGCGATCCACCAGCACGTTGAAGGCGAGGGGCTGGAAATCGACCTGAATCCCCAGTTTTTCGAGGTCGTTTTTGATTTGGGCCCCGATGGACTCGCGGATTTTGTTGCCGGAGTTGGTAATCAGCGTGAACCGTACCCGGTTGCCGTCGGCATCGACCAGCTGACCCGAACCGTTGAGGGAAAAGCCCGCCGATGCGAGGATTTCCTGTGCCTTCTCAGGATCGTAGGGATAGGTGCGAATGCCCATCTCTGGCGGTGCAAAGAAGGGGCTGGGCACGGAAATGGGGGAGGTTTGGGGCGATCCTAGTCCTTGGAAAATGTTGTTGACCATGGTCTCCCGGTCGATGCCGTAGGAAACGGCCTGCCGAAAGGCGAGGTTGTTAAACCAGCGAGATCGCAAGGGGTCTACCAGGGGTTTACCGTTGCGGCGGGCCTGGTTGAGGTTGAAGAAGAAAAAGCTGGTGCCCAGGTCGGGGCCACCGTTGTAGATAGTGAAGTTACCCCGTCCCTCCTCCTGCTTGAGCAGCGAGAAAAAGGTGGGTTGCACCCCCACAGAATCTAATCCGCCGGAGCGAAACTGCAAAAAGGCGGTGTCGGTGGAACTCACGATCTGCCAGACAATTTGCTCGATGTAGGGCTGGGGGTTGCCTGCATCGTCCTTGCGCCAGTAGTTAGGGTTGCGCTCAAATACCACCCGCTCGCCGGGGATGTATTGCCTCAGGCGGTAGGGGCCGTTGGTAATGATTTGGTCGGGGGGCGTATCGGTGCCCCAGGTCGATAAAAAGAGGGGAGTGTCGTCGGATCCCTTAGTTTCCACCGCCGAGCGCAGAATGTGGGCCGGAATAATTTCCGTGGCGGTGTTGCGCAGCAGGGGGGCAAAGGGTTCGGGCAGAGCAAACTGTACCCGCCGATCGTCCAAGGCCGTTACCGTGGGCAGCAAACCCTCGGTGCCAATACGGAAGCTATCGCGGCCATTGGTGGGAATGTCGGGGTTAAACAGGGTGTTGTAGGTAAAGACCACGTCCTCCACGGTCAGCGGTTCCCCGTCCGACCACTGCAACCCGTCTCGCAGGGTAAACACAATGGTTTTGCCGTCCTCAGAAATGTCCCAGCTTTCCGCCAAGGCCGGTACCACATCCCCCGTTAGGCCATCGGTGCCCGTCAAGCCCTCAAACGTCCAGCTAAAGATGTTGGGAAACTCCTGGCTCAGCACCGGGTTAAAGGTTTTCGGATCGCTGAGGGTGCTTAACACTAGACGCGGCACACTGGCTTCGGCCTTGGCAAATTGATCGAGGCTGCATCCGCCCAGGGGCAGCATCAGCACCGCGATCAGCAGCGCCAACACCACCCCGCGCCACCTTGACCCAAATAGCGATGGCCGCGCCTGCCAAAATTGCCCGCCCAGAATGGATGGTTGTGCCATGGAATCCCCCTCCGCCAGTCATCTCAATCACTATAGCGACTGAGGGTACGATCATCTGTCACCTTTGCGCCTAGGGAGGGAGGGCGAGTGAACGGTTGTGTCGCCAGGATTGCCGACTATAAACAAAGGTTGACTTTCATGACGGCTTTTTATTTTGTAGTCATTGATACAGTTTTCTGAATTATTTTGATAAGTGAGGGGGTCGTTCCATCCCCTACTCACGCTACTCCGCCTAGTCTTACCGAGAGAGGTTCCGCCATGTCTGCCCAAGAGCAAGCCCGGGCGCTGATGATGCGCCACCACCATCTGATTAAGAATCGCCAACAATCTATGCTGTGCCGCACCAACAAAGAAGTGGGGATGCCCGGTGACGCCCACTACTGGAGCAACATCCAAGGGAAACCCTCTGCCAATGCCGCCCGCAGCTACGACCGCAGCGGATCCGCCATGAGCTAGGGCTGTATTGACCCTCACCATGAACCATGCAACCTAAGTTACCCTTGCCCTGGGGGGTCACACCCCAGGGGCGGGGGTAAAGTGTGGGTTTTGGGCGTGTGGATTTTGGTAGGCATTGGGTTGCCGTCCGCGCAGCCAGTAGGTTTCCATCTCACCGCGCCCCTTAACGTGGATAGAGCCTCGTAGTTCTAGCTGATAGCTGTCCTTCAGGCGTTCGTAGGTGCTGGCAGTGACTTGGATGAGGCCTGGTTCCCCAGAGGATTCCATGCGGCTGGCCACGTTGACGGCATCGCCCCAGAGATCGTAGATAAACTTTTTCGTACCAATCACTCCGGCCACCACGACTCCGGTATTAATGCCCACGCGAATTTGCAGAGGCACGCCGACCTCCGCCTCAAAGGTGGTGGTGACCTGCTGCATGGCGAGGGCCATTTCGGCAATGGCTTCAACGTGGTCGGGGCGGGGGGTGGGTAGCCCAGCGGCCACCATGTAGGCATCGCCAATGGTTTTAATTTTCTCTAGGCCAAACCGTTCGGCCAGCTGGTCGAAGGCGGAGAAAATTTGGTTGAGCAAGTTGACCAACTGAATTGGCGACAGGCGGCTGGAGAGGCTGGTAAAGCCCACGATGTCGGCGAACAAAATGGAGACTTCATCGAAATGCTGGGGCACCGAAGCCTGGGTTTGCATCAGCTCATCGGCGATGGGGCCCGGCAGAATATTCAGCAGCAGATGTTCCGCCCGCTGTTGCTCTTCCCTCAGCTTTTCTGCACTAATCTGGAGCTCGCCCAGCATGTCGTTTACCCGCTGGCTAAGCTGGCTGAGTTCGTCATTGCCCTGCACCGCCACCCGTTGCGTCAGGTCGTTGGAGCGGCCAATCTGCTGTACCTCTTGGCTGAGTTGGACAACCTGGCGCAAGATCACCCGATCCAGCAGCAGCAAAATCGCCCCGGTGGAAATGAGGCAGGCCCCCAACAGCGCTAAACCCAGAGATCGCTGGCTGAGTTGCCCCTGGCGGTGGATGTCACGGGGTAGGGTCACGTCTAACAGGGCTTGGGGGTGGCCATAGATATCGGGCCATAGGGCATAGCCCTTAAGCAGGTTCCGATTCTGGGCCTGCAACCGAGTCGGAGATGTGAAAAGCCCCAGGGTTGGGGGCTGAACTCGGTTGGCGGCGCGGCGTTTGTCAATCTCGGCCATCATCGGCTCTAGCAAAACCTGAAGGTCGGTATTCCTGGATGCATTGACCCCTGGGGTCCCCACTTCCCTAACCTCAGGATGCACGGTGAGGCTAACCTGGGTGCGGCGCGAGAGATCCTCCACCATCGCCTGATTCAGATAGCGCCCCATCAGCACGGCTCCCCTGGGTGGGCCCGTGGCATCGCTGCGCAAAATCGGCTCCACCACCGTGAGAATCAGGTGTTCATCCACACGCATCAACCCCTGGTGATGATAGGCCACATGGGGAAACCTCAGGAGCGGGCTATTGGCCTCTAGGTGGGGCAGAATGCCGGGAGGAACCGGGGTAAATTCGCCCTTCTCCAGGTCGTAGGCGTTGCTGTAGATCACCTTGCCCTCGGTGTTCACCAGCACCAGAACATTCAGCCTTAGGCTTTCAAAGGCATATTTCTGAAAGTTGGACTCCACATAGGCTGCATTGCCATCGCGAATAAATTGATAGGTATCATCCCAGGCGGCCCAGTCCTCCGTTAAGCTATGCAACTGGCTGAGATCGCTAATCACGGCTTCCTCAACCCGCCGCACATTGCGCTGGGCGTCCTGTTGCTCTAAACGGCTGTAGCTGCGCTGCAAAATCACCGACAAACTGGCATAGACCAGCACCAGAAACCCCAGCAGGGGCACCGTGGTTAACAGCAGGGTCTTTTGGCGTAGGTTCATGGTGGGGCGGTTCATCGGGCAGTTTGGCAAGATGGGAGAAGCCGCCTAGGACGGGTGGACAACGCTACTCCCTTGTAGCCTACTTCCTGACTACCGTGGGTGACGAGGAGAATTCGGATGGTCTGGAAAAAAATATAGGACTTTAAACCCCCTAAGACCTTGGGACGCCGAATGGACGGGCGTTGTCGCCCCAGCCTTAGGAGCCTGGCCTAGCTTTGCAATATTTGTTTACATTAAGACATGGGGTTGCTGACCCTAATGCCGTGATCACCTCATCGGGGAGCTTTCCACCGTGACCATTTTTTCCACCTTTAGCCCATCGGTGCGGGCCAATTTAGCCGTCTTGTTTGCCGCAGGGCTATGCTTTTGGTCGGGGTTGGCGGGGTTGCTGCCCACCCTGCCCCTGTTCATCGAAACCCTGGGCGGTAGTGGTCAGCAAATTGGCATTGTGATGGCCTCCTTTGCCATTGGCCTGTTGGTGGCCCGCCCCACCCTGGCCCGCCTCGCCGATACCCGTGGTCGCAAGCTGGTGATGATCATTGGCCTGATTGCCGTGGCCCTGGCCCCCTTTGGCTACCTGCTGGTGCAAATGCTGCCCCACCTTCAGGTTCCAATCTCCCTGGCGGGGCAAGATTTTATTGTGGATGGATCAATCCTCGCCCTGATCGCCATTCGCGCCTTCCACGGCCTCAGCATCGCCGCCTTTGTGGTGGCCTACAGCGCCCTAGTGGTGGATTTGGCCCCCCCCGCCAATCGCGGCGAACTGATTGGCTATATGACCCTAGTCAACCCCATCGGTCTTGCCCTGGGGCCAGCCCTGGGCGGCTTTTTATACGAGGCATCGGGCTTTCGGGTAGCCTTCTTGGCCATGGGCCTGCTGGGCCTGCTGGGCCTGATCCTAGTGCTGCGCCTAGAGGAACCGTACCGACCCAGTGCAGACCGCTCGAACTCCTCCACCACCGCCTTTTGGAGCCAACTCTGGTCGGGCCGGGTGCGCACCCCAGCGATGATTTTGCTGCTGGTGGGCCTCGCCTTTGGCACCCTTAGCACCTTTGTTCCCCTCTACGTGCGCGAAGCTGGCTTGGCGCTGAACGTAGGCCTGATCTACACTGCCTCCGCTGTGGCCAGCTTCACCTCTCGCCTGGTGGTGGGTCGGGCCTCCGACCGCCACGGACGGGGACGATTCATCACCGCCAGCCTTGCCATCTACAGCTTCGCCATGGCCATGTTCTGGCTGGCCGATAGCGCCCCTCTTTTCCTACTGGCTGGGGTGATCCAAGGCTTTGGGGCCGGAACCCTGATTCCCATGATTGCCGCGCTGATGGGGGATCGATCCAGCCCCGCCGACCGAGGCCGCACCTTTGGTTTGGCCATGGTGGGGTTTGATGTGGGCATAGCCCTGGCTGGCCCCATTTTTGGCACCATCGCCGACGCCCTCAGCTATCGTGGTATTTTTGGCCTCGCCGGGGTGATGACCTTCACAGGACTGCTGATTTTTATCACCGCCTGTAGCAAAGATCTGCCCCACTCCCTCCGCTTTGCCCTCGGCCAAGGGCGCGACATCTACGCCGTAGACGGATGGCAGGGCCAAACCCTCTCCGACTAAGAACACCTTCAGCCCTCGCGGCGATGGAGATCAGGGCCATTTCACCAGCGTCATTTGACCAACGCTATACAATAGAAGAAGCGTTAACGCTGAGGATTTCCCCTGGCTGCTTCTCCTACGTCCCCTGCTGATGCCATTGCCCTGAACCAAAACTGGCGGGGGCAGGTGTTGCCCTGGCTAGAGGCGCAGATGCCTAAGCCCCGGTTGGCCCACAGCCTGCGGGTAGAAGCCATGGCGGTGGATTTAGCTCAGCACCACGGGTTAGATCCGCTGAAGGCGGCCCAGGCGGGGCTGATGCACGACTTGGCCAAGTACTTTCCTGCCGAGCAGCTTTTGTCCATGGCCCGTGCCGCCGGACTAGACATTGACCCCGTAGACGAAGCCAATCCCCACCTGCTCCATGCCGATGTGAGCGCTTTGGTGGCCCAGCAAGATTTGGGGATGACTGACCCGGAGGTGTTATCGGCCATTGCCAACCACACCCTGGGGCGTCCGGCCATGTCGCCCCTCAGTTGCGTGGTGTTTTTGGCCGATACCCTCGAACCCGGACGCGGCAAAAGCGACGACCTCAAACGATTGCGACGGCTCAGCTACCGTCACCTGCCTCAGGCTGTTTACCAAACCTGTGACTACACCTTTGCCCACCTGATTGAAAAAGCTAAACCCATCCATCCCCGCGCCCTCCACACCCGCAACTGGTTCCTTGCCCACCACCACACCCCCTAATCCGCCCCTATGCCCCTTGCCTACCTACCACCCCTGTTCCGTACGGGCGCACAGCGGTGTGCTCCATGACCACGCTGTAGGGACGCATAACCGTGCTCCCCTACAAACTCCAATGGCCAATAATCAATAACCCATAACCCATAACCCATGATCAATCCCCAAAACACCGACACCACAACCCTTCAGGCCTCTGGCGGATTTCCCTCCGTGGAGGACGATGCTGCCCTGCAATTGGCCTATGCCATTGCCGCCGCCGCCGATGAGCGCAAGGGGGGCAATATTACCCTGGTTCAGGTGGGGGATGTGTCGTACCTGGCGGATTATTTTGTGATTGTGACAGGCTTTTCTACGGTGCAGGTGCGGGCTATTACCCGTTCCATCGAAGCCACCCTAGAGGACGACTATAACCGTCGGCCCCTGCGCGTGGAGGGCCAGATGGAGGGCAACTGGATTTTGATGGACTACGGGGAAGTGATTGTCCATGTCTTCATGCCTGAAGCCCGCGAATTCTACGATTTAGAAGCTTTTTGGGGCCATGCCAACCAAATGCTGTACTATCCCCCCGCGCCGCCATCTAGTCGTTAGGAGGCCGCGTCTAAGGTTGGCCCACCTTCCCGACCCTGGAAGCGGGCCAAATAGTGCTAAATAGATATCTGAAGCGATTGAGGTCTTGCCATTCCCATCAAGGCTTATTTTTAGGATAGGCATCTCGTCAGCGTAGGCGAGACACCTCGTTTAGGATGTTTCACAATGTCCTGAGCAGGGCTGAGGATGGTGATTGATCTTTCAGATCGTCTGCTGGGAGCAGCGCTAGGGTGGCTTTGTCGCCCGTTTGGCCCAGGGGCGTTGTAATCGTGTGTGGTGGTGGTCGCAGCTTTACCCTTTGAGGAGTCAATCAACGCCTATGAAGCCAAGCTTAGGGCTATTTGCTAGGTCGGTTCTGGCCCAGGCCAGACGTGGGATCGGGTTAAGTACTTGGCTATTGTGGGCTCCCATGGCAGGCTATATTCTTTGGCTGAACCAGGGGCACACCCTGCTTTTGATCCAAATTGCCCTCCTGGTCGTGGCCGTGATTGGGCTAGTCGTGATCAACGGAGAAACTGCCGTGGTTGCCCTTCAGCAGCGATGTGCCCCCTATCAATCACGACGGGGGTGGATTCAGCGTTGGTTGTATCCCAGGGCCACTCGGAGGCGTCTGTCGGCGGCCAGTTCGGTGGATTGTTCCCTATCGCTGCCCGTTGTGTCGGTGATTATCGCGGCCTACCTGCCCAACGAGCAAGACATCATCGAAGAAACCCTACTCCATTGGCTCACCCAGGTGGATAGCCCAGCGGCGGGCTGGGAAGTGATTTTGGCCTACAACACCCCCACCTGGCTGCCTGTGGAAACCAGGCTGCACCAATTGGCTCGGCGCTACCCGGCCCTAGTGCTGCTGCCCGTGGAGGGAAGCCACTCTAAGGCGGAAAACCTCAATGCCGCCCTCGGGATTGTAAAGGGGGCCATGACCTGCATTTTTGACGCCGATCACCACCCTGCCCCCGACTGCCTGCGGCGGGCCTGGGCCTGGCTGGCCACGGGGCAATACGACGGGGTGCAGGGGCGCAATATCATCCGCAATGCCCAGGACAACTGGATTACTCACCTGGTGTCCGTGGAGTTTGAATGTACCTACGGAGTCAGCCACTATGGTCGCTCCCTGCTGGCGGACACGGCTCTGTTTGGCGGATCCAATGGCTACTGGCGCACGGCGGCTCTGCGGGAACTAGGCTTTTCTGCCACCCGCCTCACCGAAGACATTGATGCCACCGTACGTGGCCTACTACGGGGTCGTCGCCTAGTCCATGATCCGGCCATCATTACCACCGAGCTCGCCCCCAACCAACTGCGGGGCCTATGGCTACAAAGGCAGCGCTGGAGTCAGGGCTGGCTGGAGGTGGCCGGGCTATATCTCGGTCGAGTGGCCCGAACCCCCCACCTCGATCCGGTGCAAAAAGCCTACTGGCTGCTGATGCTCCTGTTTAGCCAGGGATTTTATCTGCTGGTGTGGCAGGTCGTGCCGATGATGATCAGCATCCACTTCAGCCTCTCGAATCGGGACGTCGCGTTTGAGCACCTAAACCTGACCATGATGGGCCTGTTGACCCTCAGCACCCTGCTTCAGGTGGCCCTTGCCATGCGCTTCCGGCCCGCCTACTCAACCTACACCCGCCGCCATGGCTTCTTCTACTGCCTGCTGTCCCCCGTTTATTTCTGGTTTAAGGTGACGATTGGCATGGTGGCTCTCTATAACCACCTCTGCGGCAGCCGTGTGTGGCATGTCACCGCCCGGACGCCCCGCCGCCCCGTAAAATGGTCGCAAAATCAATCCCCTGCCCCGGTGAAAACCCGGTAGCCGGATGCCGTCAATCCCACGGCATTCCCTGTTCCACGGTTGAAATGATCTAGGCAAGGAGACCGACTTTACTGGTGCTGCCTCAAGGTTTCTGAGGGGAGTTCGCCAAACATTTGCTTGTAGTCGCGGGAGAAATACCCCAGGTGACAAAAACCAAACCGAGTGGCGGATTCAGTGACCGTTATCGAATTTTGGCTAGCTGTTTTGAGCAATTGATGGGCCGCTTTTAACCGGAGAATCTTCAGGTAGGACATAGGACTCGTGCCAAACACCTCCTGAAATCCGTAGCAGAGGGCACGGCTACTCGTACCGAGGGCTGCACACAGATCCGTGAGGGTCAGCGCCTGATCGAGGTGAGATTGCATGTAGTCATCCGCCCGTTTGACTAAGCGCGAACGGCGTAGGAATTTCAGATCATGTTGGGAGGATGAGCGGGCTGGCAACGCGGCAATCAATAAAGGAATAAAGTCTTGTACGATAATTTGCTGAAAGCCCCGGTTTTGTAATCGATCAGATTGTTGAATCAGTAAGCCATAAATCTGCTTGAGATAGGATCGCAAAGGGACAAAAGAGTCAGCCAGATAAGCATAGTTGGTGGCCAGGAATGTCCCATCTAGCTCTAGTCTATCCATGGCCTGGGCATAGGCGTCAAAAATATCCGGCTGAATGTAGACCGCACAGTAGAGACAGTTTCCTGGAAAGACCAGATCGGCCTTTCGATTGGGATCAAAGCCAAACAAATAGTCTTCGTTAACCAGGCGATTGTTTTCAATACCGTGCTGTCCGTTGCCCTGGAGGATCATCGAGAAGCTTAAAAAGTCTGTCTGCTTATCCCCAGTGGCGTGGAGATTCCGGTTGACATGGTTAAAGCTGAATTTAACCGCACCGAGATTAAGGACGGCGGACTGACATCGAAAAGGCTCACATTCTAGGGGCGTCAAACGGACATCTTCGGGCAAGAAGACCGCCAACTCATCAATATCTCTAAAGCTATGAAGCGATGCAGTGCTAGTGCTAACATCGCTCAAAAATTGAGCGCCTAAATGCTTCAGTGATGTCATTCCTTGGCCAAGTAATAGGGCATCTCCTAGAGAAGACGAGCCTCAGCAGGGGATGCGTGATGTTTTTGACAATTCTTAATGTTTTATTTTGGCGATCTTGCCATTTTAGGATAGTCATTATTTTAGCGGACTTCTATGCTGGTGCCCTAGAGTCAAGGCGCGAAGACTTTACGGGACAGCGGAATTCACGGATGAATTTTGATTGATTTTGCTCGGCTGTGCAGTCTGGTTTAGACTTCGCCCCTGCCCCCTTGCCTCTAGCCACGGATGATGAATGGGAGTAATGCCTCGCATGAAGAAACTGAGTCTCTTGGTCGCTTTTATGGCGGCCCTTTTGGTGGGAATCCGGGGATGGTTGCCCCCAGTGGCGATGGCCCAGGAACCGCCGCGCCCCAACATTCTCTACATCATGGCCGATGACCTAGGCTGGAAGGATGTTGGGTTCCATGGGTCTGATATTCAGACCCCCAATCTGGATCGGCTGGCCCAAACCGGCGTTCAGTTGGAGCATTACCATGCCCATCCCTGGTGTACGCCGTCGCGGGCGGCCCTAATGACGGGGCGATATCCCTTCCGCTATGGGTTGCAGACCATCGCAATTCCCTCGGCGGCCACCTACGGGCTGGCCACCGATGAATGGCTTTTGCCCCAGGCTCTAAAAGGGGCGGGCTACAAAACTGCCATTGTCGGCAAGTGGCACCTGGGCCATGCCGATTTCAAATACTGGCCTCGAAATCGGGGATTTGATTATCAATATGGGCCAATTTTGGGTGAAATCGACTACTTTACCCACTCTGCCCACGGCAAGGTGGACTGGTACCGTAACCATGAATTGGTCAACGAAGAGGGCTATGTCACCACGCTGCTAGGGCAGGATGCCGTGAAGCTGATCGACGAGCACGACACCAATACCCCCCTCTTTCTTTATCTCGCTTTTACCGCGCCCCACGCCCCCTACCAAGCGCCAGAGGAGGCCATCGCGCAATACGCTAATATTGAGGATTCCAATCGCCGGGCCTATGCCGCCATGATCACGGTGATGGATGAACAGATTGGCCAGGTTGTCGAAGCGTTGGAACGGCGTGGAATGCGCGACAATACGCTGATCGTGTTCCAGAGCGACAACGGTGGCCCCCGTTCGGCTGCGGTTACCGGGGAAGTGGACACCTCTGGGGGCACCATTCCTGCGGATAATGGCCCGTTTCGTGGCGGCAAGGGATCGCTCTACGAAGGGGGCACTCGCGTTGTGGCCCTCGCCAACTGGCCGGGACGGATCGAACCTGGCTCTGTGGCGAACCAGCCCATGCACATTATCGACTGGTATCCGACCATCGCCAACCTGGCTGGGGCCTCCCTAGATCAAACCAAACCCCTAGATGGACTCAATATCTGGCCAGCCCTAGCCGAGGGGCAATCCCTAGATCGAGATGCCCTGGGCTACGATGTTGAACCCTTCCGCGCCGCCGTCCACCAGGGCGACTGGAAACTGGTTTGGCAAATTACCATCCCTTCCAAGACCGAACTCTTTAACCTCGCCCAAGATCCTAGCGAGGAAACCAACCTGGCGGATCGCAACCGTCGCATAGTGAACAGGCTCAAGCAACGGGTCGAAGCCGCGTCCCAGGAAGCCGAATTTCCGCTGGTGCTAACGGAGGCCCTAGGGGCCGCGAAGAGTGCGCTGTTTTCCTCCGTTGCCACGCCAGAGGAAGCGGAGGCCATCGACAATCTCCCCTAACCCCCACGGCCTGCTGGCCTGACACAGCCCGCAACGCTAGCTGCTAAAATCTGCGACCACACTGAGATCTGAATTCGCCTAGGCGGGTTCAGATCTCGGCGTCAGGGGGCTCCTAGTTCTGGCTGCCTGACGCAATGTCGAAAAGCCTTGATATAGCCATTCTCGTTAAGAGGGCGTTTGAAAAGGGTTGCTTTCGGTGCGTTTGATCGTTAAATCGGTGTAAATCTACGGAATTTGTGACGGCTGAGGCTAACCTCATCGGTATCGCTTGGGACACACTTCGGCTTGTCAAACGTCCTCTAAGCTTGAGAACCTAAAAATCTGCTTGAGTGAGATTTTCAGCATCTAGACTGTCTCATTTTAGGAGGAACAACTATATCTCCTGGGTTGAGTGGCGCGATAGCAGAACCCAGACAGCCCAGCCCTAAATCCTTGTCGAGATCTGGGTTTCTGCAGCTAGCATTTTTGTGGCCGACCTTTCAGGTGTCGCTAATTTATAGAATCAATAAAAGATGGCTAACCAAATTGTTTCTTCCTGCGACGTAGTCCACTTCACTCGGTGTTTTTGGTGAGCTTCAATGTTAACGTAATCGCCTTTTCTAAGATCGATAACCTGATCATCAAATTCTAGCTGTGCGGATCCCTGTAAAACCAAAACC
>CAZWNR010000012.1:0-19017 GCA_964635665.1 uncultured bacterium
GGAAAACCAGTGCCCGTAGCGCAGTTGTCCCTGGGCATCCAGCACAAACTGAGCTGGCAGTGGTGCCCCTAGGGCTTGTCCAGTGTGGTAGTTGCAAAAGCTTTCTCCCGCCGGATCGCACAGGAGCGGCAGGGTAAGCTGCAAGTCCTCCACCACCGCTTTTCCCTGGCGGGTATTGAGGCTAGCGATCATAAATACCTCAGTCCCGGCATCTCGAAAGGACTGGTAGGCCGCATTCATGGCCATGATGTGGGGATAGCAAAAGGGGCAGTACACCCCCTCGGCAAAAATGCGGGTAAACGCCACCACCACGGGCTGTTTTCCGCGCCAGTTGGCCAGGCGCACCGTGCGCTGATGGCTGGCATCCCACAGGGCAAAATCGGGCACCGTGGCCCCCAGGGCTAGGCCCAGCCGTGCGGGTCGGGGCAGTAGGTACTTCCGCCAAATCTGCCAGGGTGAGAGGGAAGATGACGCGGTCATGGTTGAGGAACGGTCTCCTTGGGGGTTGGTTCGCTGACCTAGAGGCTAGGCCTCCGCATCAGCAAAGAAATCCTTAGACTTCACGGGGTCGGGCACCATGGTTTTATCCCCTGGCTGCCAGTCCACCGGGCAGACCTCATTGGGGTTACTCTGCACATGCTGGATGGCCTGGAGTACCCGCAGGGTTTCGTCTACATTGCGCCCAAAGGCCAGGTTGTTAATCGTCGCGTGCTGGATAATTCCCTCGCGATCAATAATAAACAGCCCCCGCAGGGCCACCCCCGCCTCTGGGTCAAGCACGTTGTAGGCGGTGCTGATTTCTTTTTTCAGGTCAGAAATTAGGGGATAGTTCAAATCGCCTACGCCCCCGGCCTTGCGCTCCGTTTGGACCCAGGCCAAGTGGGCAAATTCGCTATCGACCGACACCGCCAAAATTTGGGTCTGGAGTGCCTTAAATTCCTCGTAGCGGTCGCTAAAGGCAACAATTTCCGTGGGGCACACAAAGGTAAAGTCTAGCGGATAAAAGAACAGCACTACATACTGACCTCGGAAATCCGATAGCTTCACAATTTTGAATTCTTGATCGACGACCGCCGTCGCCAAAAAGTCTGGGGCCAATTGCCCAACCCGCAGACATCCCTCCATCTTCTCCGTCATTGCTACGCGTCCTAACCAACGGCTGTTTCTATAAGCGTAAACGCTATTCACCCCATTTCAACCTGGACTGCTAGTTGTCTGACCCAGGGCCGAAAAGTATTGATATTTTGTAGGTTGAATGGCGCAATGGTCAAACTAAAAGCGCTAAATCCTTGGGAAGCTTAGTGCAAACAAAAAATGGGTGAGCTAGGACATCCTAACCCACCCATCCTAAGGGAACGCGTAGACGGTAAACCGGCTTACTGAAGCACCAGCTTCACGTTGGCGTTTTGCAGGCCGGGGCGCTTCACCTCAGCCAGGGTCTTGTTGACAGCGTACTTTTGGTTGATGGAGTTGATCAGTTCGGTTTGGTTGTGCTTTTTGGCCACACCCCACAGATCCGCGATCAGATCGAAGGAGCCATCAGCATTGCGGGACCAGCCCAGATCGTACTCACCATCGAGAACGGCGACAATGTCGGCGCGGACACGCTGGCCATTGTAACCGCGAACATCAGCCTCGGTCTTAGTGGCAATACCCAAGTCAGAAAGAGACTGCTTGAGGATTTCAGCATCGGTCACTTTGGTGCGAAGGGTGCTGAAGTGAGACATAGGATTTCCTCCTGTAGGGAAATTGAGAGAGACAACAACGAGGTTTTGAGAGGTAACGACACCAGATCGCCTAGGTAGGTTTTCTGGTTACGGACTGCTAGCGAAAACCGCTAGCCCTTCCCCCAGCACTGGCTGGGAGGAAAGCTTGTTAAAACTCCATCCGCTGATATTCAGCGACGGAGGCTGCCGCCGGACGGGCCCTTTGGCGTGCCCAATCGCGCAGGGCAGTCACCTGTTCACTCATGGTTTTAGACAACGGCAGGGTGGCTCGAATGGCAGCAATAATATCGAGCTGAGTGAACTCTCGTCCTTGAGCAAAGGCTTCGTACATGGCCGAAATCAAGCCTTGCTCGATCTCAGCGCCGGAAAATCCATCGCAGACCTTCGTGAGTTGATCGAGGTCAAAGCGGTCAATGTCTCGCCGCCGCTTTTTCAGATGGATTTGGAAAATATCCTTGCGTTCTTCGGCGTTGGGCAGGTCTACGAAGAAGATTTCATCGAAGCGCCCCTTGCGGAGAAACTCACCGGGCAAACGCTCCACTCGGTTGGCGGTCGCCATCACGAAGACCGGAGAGGTTTTCTCCTGCATCCAGGTCAAAAAGGTACCGAAAATTCGGCTGGAGGTACCACCGTCAGAATCGGAAGAACCACCCGCTCCAGCGAAGGCTTTATCAATTTCATCGATGAACAAAATCGCCGGAGAAATGGATTCAGCGGTCCGCAGAGCGTTGCGAAGATTGGCTTCCGAACGGCCTACGGTGGAACCATCATAAACTCGACCCAGATCCAACCTCAGCAGGGGCAACCCCCACAGACGAGAGGTCGTTTTTGCAATGAGGGACTTGCCGCAACCGGGAACCCCCAGAATTAGCATTCCCTTGGGTTGGGGTAACCCATACTCCCGTGCCCGCTCGGTAAAGGCATCGGAACGCTGAAACAGCCAGTGCTTTAGCTCCTCTAGGCCACCCACAGAGTCGATGGTTTCATCGACATCCATAAACTCGAGGATGCCGTTGCGACGAATAAGCTGCTTTTTCTCAGAGAGGACGATTTCCACCTCCTCGGCCGTGAGTTTCTTGGCCATTACCCGCGCCTTACGATAGACCTTTTCGGCCTCATCGCGAGTTAACCCTAGGGCTGCTTTCAAGAGCTTTTCTCGATCTTCTGTGGTGATATTGCCACCCCTAGCGCGGTTCAGTTCTGTGGAAAGCACTTCATCCAATTCCACCATATCGGGCATAGGGAAATCGAGCACCACGACTTCTTTTTCAAGCTCAATGGGAACTTCCTGCACCGGAGACATCAACACAATGGTTTTAGACGTTCCCTTGAGGGCGATAATCGCATCTCGCAGGCAGCGAGTAACGGCGGGAGAATCTTTAAAGGGGTGCAAATCTTTGAAGATGAAGATGCCCGGTTCCCGCTGGCGGATGACCCATTCCACAGCTGCTTCAGGAGAAACAGTATTGTTGTGCTGGGTCCCCGATCCTGGATTGCCGTACTCCACCATGCCACGGGTCATCGTCCAGGTGTAGAGCTTGAGGGGGTTTTTGGCATCCTGCTCACGGGCTAGTCGGCGGGCCACAGCAGAGACGGTCTGTTCGGCCCTTTCTTCCTCAAAGGTGACCAAATAGATCAGAGGATATTGGGCTTGTATAAGTACACTTAAATCCTCTTTCATGGCCGATACCTTTTCGGGGGTGAGGGACACTAAAGCTGCCAACGAATCATGGAGAGAGTCGGATTGTTCTGAATAATTCTGGCTGAGCCGAGGGGCTGGTTGCCAATGTCTTAGAGATAACCGAACTCCTTCTTCGATTCTGTTTTTAAGACAACATTATTTTCAATCTCTTGTCGGTTTTCTTAACGTTACCCCGCTGGCTGAAGAAGTGACGATGTAATCGCTTGAGCCTGTAAAACTGTAACATTTTGACATTTGCTCAGTATCTGCTTAGACGATTCAACTCGTAAACAAATCCAATCTGAGGGCACTAAAAAGCAGCGCAGCCTAACTTTGGAGCGACGACCTTAACAACGCTACAAAAACCTTCGGGTAAAATAGCCTAGCAGACCACCAATTCGCCCTCTCCCCGCGAACCCGGAACTCCTACCATTTCGGGCAGGTCAGGATCATCAAGGGTAGCGCTACTAGAGGCTATTAAAGCGGCCATTCGGGCTAACTCAACTAGTTCTCCCTCTCGTACAACTACAGCAGTCGCGCAACTGGGACAGTCGTAAACCTGATGAGAATGTCCGTGGGCCACCTCAAACCCTTCGTTCACTATCTCGGAGTGAGCTAGATAGAAGTCAATAGCGCGCTTAGCTATGGAAGACATTGCCTCTCCTTCAACGGCGGCACGAATACGCAGTTGACGATGCAGCTCAGGCGGGAGATAGAGGGTAACTTTGGTCGCTTTTTGCTCTTCCATGACGCACTTCTAATTAGGGGTGACCCAGGTATGTAGCTACCTTAGCGGCGGGTTCTCGATGCTGTCAAGACGGCTTAACGTTATGACGCTATTTTCTTTACACTTGTTTACAAAGGGCTGGACCCAGTTTGGTAGACCCCATGCCGAATCCGGCTTGTTTGTCCCCGGTGTCGTTGGTGGGCGAGGAGGCCTCACCCTACGGTTGGCCAGATTGGGAGGTGCGCAGGATTAGGTCTTTTGGTCTTTTGGTCTAAGGTGTCCTTGGCTGTCATCTCTCAAAGGCTGCTCGATGCAGTGCTGCACGCACCAGGGCTAGGGAGCGATATCGGTTCTTCCCTTGCGGTGTTGGTGGCGCTACAACAGCCCTATTCAACCGTCAGGTCGCTTTTAAGGCTGGCTTTCCACCGCAAACTGTTGGGCATAGAACTGGGCATAGCGGCTCTTTTGGGTGAGAAGTTCGCTGTGGGTGCCGGATTCGATGATTTGGCCTTTTTCGATCACTAGAATGCGGTCGGCCCGGCGGACGGTGGCTAGGCGGTGGGCGATGATGAACACGGTGCGGTCGCGCATGATCCGCTCTAGGGCTTCCTGCACCAGGGCTTCCGATTCGGCATCGAGGGCGGAGGTGGCTTCGTCCAAAATCAGGATGCGGGGATTGAGTAGCACGGCCCTGGCGATGGCTACCCGTTGCCGCTGACCGCCAGAGAGGTTCACCCCCCGTTCGCCCACCCAGGTGTAGTAGCCCTGGGAAAACTGGCTGATGAAACCGTGGGCATTGGCGATACGGGCCGCGTCTTCCACGGCCTGGATATCGAAGTCCTTTTGGCCAAAGGCGATATTTTGGGCGATGGTGCCCGAAAACAGCGTATTTTCCTGGGGTACGATGCCAATTTGGCGGCGCAGGCTGCGCAGGGAAACCGTGGCCACATCGACATCATCAATCAGGATTTGGCCGGACTGGGGATCGTAGAAGCGGGGCAGCAGGTTAACCAGGGTGGATTTGCCTGCTCCGGAAGCCCCCACCAGGGCGATCTTTTCGCCGGGGAGAGCCACTAAATCTAGGTTGCGCAGAATGGGTTCCGCTGGGTCGTAGCCAAAAGTGACGTTGCGATATTCGACCCGTCCGGTCACAGGGGGGAGTTCTATGGCATGGGGCAGTTCGCGTACGGCAGGTTCGATGTCCAACAGTTCCACGATGCGATCTACGGAGGCTTCCCCCTGTTTGAATTCGCTGTAGTTGTGGATGAAGTGGTTGACCGGGTCGATCAGCATCAACGCGGCGATCACATAGCTGCCGAAGGAAGCCCCCGTCAGGTTGCCCTGGGAAATTTGCCAGGTGCCCATCAGCAAAATCATCACCACCACCAGGCCGTAGAGGAAGCCCACCACGGGATACTGCACCGCCTGGAGCCACGCGGCTCGGTACTTGGCTTGGCGGTTCTTTTCGGCCTCCTGGGTAAAGCGCTCGATTTCGTAGTCTTCGGCGGCAAAGGCACGTACTAGGCGAATGCCGCTAAACACCTCTGTAACCAACGAGGACAAATCCGACACCAAATTTTGGCTGCGACGGGAGGACTTCAGCATTTGGTTGCCAAACCAGCCCGCCAGCACCGCCAGCAACGGGATCAGCACCATCGCTGTGAGGGTGAGCTGCCAGTTGAGGTAAACCATGTAGCCCACCACCACAATCAGTTGCAGCATGGAGGGGATGAAGTCGTGGAACAGCTTCAGTACCACTTCGCCAATGCGGTCGATGTCTTCGGTTAGGCGATAGGCCAAATCTCCGGTTTGGCTGCGTTCAAAGTAGGCCAAGCTGAGGCTGTGGATGTGGGTATACACCTGCCGCCGTACCTTGAAGGCTACCTCCAGGGCGGCCTTGGACATGAAGGAATCCTGGATGTATTGCCCCACCTTCTGTACCGCAAAGCCCGCCATGGTGATAGCAATCAGCCGCGACACCGCTGGAACATTGCCCTCTGCTAGTAACGCCAGCACTTGCCCCGACAACCAGGCCAAAATCGGCCAATAGCCCACAAAAATCAACGTCCCAAACATGGCCTTGGCAATGGTGGGCCACTGCTGCCGCACGTAGGGGGCTAGGATCCAGTAGTTTGAGCCTTGGCGACGAGGGTGGGTCAACGGGGGAATACCTGCAAAATATGGGCGATTGTTTCCTCAAACTATCAGGTTTAGCGGCCCTGTGCGGTGAAGGGGTGTGACATTTTACCGAGGGAGAGGGGAGATGGATGGAAATAGGAGTTGTCTATTACAATCTGTCTCTCGCCATTATTGACAACCCCTATGCCTACCGTTGTTGTTGCTACCGGAAACCCCGGAAAATTAAAGGAAATGCAAGCCTACCTAGGCGATTTGAATTGGGACTTGCAGCTTAAACCCGATGAATTAGATATTGACGAAACCGGGACAACCTTTCTGGAAAATGCTCGCCTGAAAGCATCCGAAGTCGCTAAAGCCCTGGGCCAGTGGGCCATTGCCGATGATTCTGGCCTAGAGGTGGATGCCCTGGATGGTGCCCCCGGCCTCTATTCCGCCCGCTATGCCGACAGCGACCAGACTCGCATTGAGCGCGTACTAGGGGAACTGGAGGGCAAAACGGATCGCGGTGCTCAGTTCGTTTGTGCCATTGCCCTAGCCCGTCCCGATGGTGAGATTGCCCTAGAAACCCTGGGCATCTGCCGAGGGGAAATCCTCACCGCCCCCCAGGGCAACGGCGGCTTTGGCTACGACCCGATTTTCTACGTGCCAGAACTGGGGCGCAGCTTTGCGGAACTTGCCCCCGCCGAAAAGGAAGCCCATAGCCACCGGGGCGTAGCCTTTCGGCAGTTGATGCCCGCTTTAGTAGCGCTGAACATGGAAGGCTAACGACCTTCAGAACATCCCTTAACAGCGCAGGTAGTGCATGAGGGTGGCGAGGGTGTCTGGGGGCAGGGCTAGGCGGCGCTGGAGATCGGCCATGCTGCGAAATGGCCCTCGGCGCTGGCGTTCTTGCAGCATCGCCTGGGCTAGGGGCATCGGCAGATCGGGAACACGACCTAAATCGGCCAGGGTGGCTTGGTTGATGGCGACGGGACGAACTACCAAGGGGCTAAGGTCGTCGTAGTAGCAAAAGGAGAGCACAGGCGCTAGAGGCTGAAGGGTTTGGGGCGATACCCCCAGGGCCGCTGCCACATCCTCTAGGGCGTTGAAGCTGACGCCACTCTGCCGCAGGTGGACTAAAACCTGGGCCTGACGAATGGAAACCCCCGGCAGCCGCAGCCAGTCGTCCACCGTGGCCCGGTTTACATCCAGCCGAAAGCCCAGTGCAGCGGCCTGGGCGACCTCAGCCAGAGACGTGAGCCGATAGGTGGGGTCTTGGGCTAACCGTTGGGCGAAGGGAGCCGTTGACCCCTGAATCCGCTGCCATTGCTGCATCACCCGTGCCAGTGCCCCCATCAGCCCACCCGTTCCAGCAGTTGACGGCGCTTTTGCTCAAATTCGGCCTCGGAAATCAGCCCTTCCTGGCGCAGGCCATCTAGTTCTCGCAGGGCCACCCCCAGGGCATTCACCTGACTAGGGTCAATGGGGGGAGTGGGATCGGGTGTGGTGGTTACCTTAGTGGAGGAACCTTCAAAAAATTCCGGAGGACGGCCCAGCAGCCAAGTACCTTCTAAGGCACAGGCAATCCGGGGAATAGGCATGATGGGCGTTGCATCGAGTAGCAGATAGATAATCCCCCAACCGGGTTGCCCAAGATAAAACTTATGGATACCCGATGCAAAGGGAATGACAGCACCCAACCAGGCGAGGGCGACGGCAATACTACGGCGACGAGGCTCTGGGGACGATAGCACCATGGGACGCTCACGCAGGAGGGGCAGGGGCGGGCACCGTTAGGACTGTATGAATTTAGTATACTCTCCATAAAAGCGTTGCTTCCTCGTTCCCCCATTCCCTCATTCCCCCCTGGGATTGGTGATAATAGCCGTAAGGCTGTAACCGGCCTCGCTGAATAAGCCCTAGGGTGCGGCTTGCTATTACCGATTGTTTCCCAGTTCTCCCCATTGTGCTCGCTGGATGACCCCTCCCCCGCTTTCCCCCGCTTGGTTCAGTCAGTTTACCGACCCCTACGCTGTCCTCGGGGTGTCGGTTACTGCGGATGATCGACGAATCCTGAAACGCTACCACCAGGTAGCCAAGCGGCTTCACCCCGATGTGCAAAATGCTCCCTCAGCGGAGGCGGATGCCTTTGCCAATCAAGCCCTACCTAAGTTGGTTAATCCGGCCTACCAGCGTCTGAAACAAGAAAAGCAGCGCAGCGAAATTTTAGCGATGCTGCGCTTCAAAGTGCGGCGTCTGGCGCGCGAGGGGAAGTTCCAGCCCCAGTGCAAGGAAAGCCAGCATTTGCAGACGGTGCCTGAGGCGGAGGTCGATACGGTCTACGAGCATACCCTCCAGCTACTCAGCACTACCCAGTACGATTCGGCGGAAGACTTTACGGCCTGCACCCACCGAATTAGTGAGCTTAACTTGGTGTATTTCCAGCGCAAAATCGGGGAAACCATCATTCGTGAAAAACGGGTGGGGGTGATGAAGTCTCCCATCGCTGGTCGAACCGTCACCTCTAGTGATGGGGGGGCAAGCCAGGCGACGATGGGGCAGGGTTCTGTCGTTGACAGTGCTCCAGCCTATGCCGACCGCCACTACCAGCGGGCTAGGGAGTACCTCCAAGGCAAGAACGCTCCGGCGGCGATTCAAGAACTGCGGGATGCCCTGAAGCTAGAACCCAAAAACAGTAACTTTCATTCCCTCATGGGGCAGGCTTATCTCCTGAACAAGCTGCCAGGGATGGCCAAGGTGCATTTCAAACAAGCCCTGCGGATTGACCCCAACAATGTCGTAGCCCAAAAATACGCACGCCAGCTCAAGATCGATATCGAACCCACCGCTCCAACCCAGTCGGCTCCCCCTAGCACTACTGCCCCTGCCAAAAGTTTTTTGGGGCGTCTATTTTCCAACGCCCCCAAGTAGGGTTATCTCACCTTGGCCAAGGCTTGGTCGCACCTCTAGGATCGTCAGGAATAAGGTCTTTTGTTAGTCACCGCCGAACCATGGGATTTTTTGATTCTGAAATCATCCAGCAGGAAGCCATGCAGCTGTTTCAGGACTACCAGTCGCTGACGCAGTTGGGCAGCAATTACGGCAAGTTTGACCGCGAAGGCAAAAAAATGTTCATCGAACAGATGGAAGCGATGATGGATCGCTACCACATCTTCATGAAGCGGTTCGAACTGTCTGAAGACTTCACGGCCAAAATGACCATTGAACAGCTCAAAACCCAGCTCGGACAGTTTGGCATGACCCCCGACGCTATGTTCCAGCAGATGCAGCAGACCTTAGATCGTATGAAGGCGGAAATTGAACCCTAGCGTTTGACCCTTAGCGTACCGCTGCCACCGCAGCCGTGACAGCCGCCCATCGGGTGCCATAGCAATCCCTAATCTCCAAACCATGGGATTTCTATCCTGGAAATTCGGTCTTTCGTCCAAGGGCTACCCGTCCCTGTGTAGGATGGTAAACAGACCGTGGCTGATTGTATACAGTGATCTGTGAGCTTAACCAGGGCTTCCGTGGTCAGGATCAGCCTAGGAATGAACGTATTGCTATTTTGACGCTTGTTAAGGGGTTTGAGTATGACGGCGGCCACCACCCAATCGGTTCCGGCTTTTGTGGAGGGAATCAAGCACTTTGGAGATCTCCCCCCCGACTTTGAGGCTCACGGCAAAGAGGCCGCCATTGCCCCTGGCCAAACCGCCATCGCTTCTCCCAGCGACCCCGCTGCCGTCTATCAAACCCTGTTGGCCGCCGATGCCCTGCGCTACCTGACCCTGCAAATGACCGCCAGCAAAGAATCGGGCCACCCCGGCGGCTTTGCCAGTATCGCCGAAGCCATCGCCGCCCTGGTGATGCTGGGCCACAAAAATATTGTCACGGAAGTGGGCCACCACGCCCCCGGCTTCTATAGCAACGTGTTTTTGGACGGCTCCCTAGAGGCGATGGGGATTAACACCGTCCAGGATTTGTGCGACCGCTTCCGGGAAACCCACGGACTGCTGGGCCACCTATCGGGCCAAATTCCGGGACTCCTCGCCCCCGCTGGCCCCCTCGGCCAGGGACAGCACTTCGCCATGGCTGGAGCCAAGCTCCATCCCGGTGTGCTTTTCCCCGTCACCATTGGCGATGGTGGTCTGGGCGAACCCTACATCATGAGCAGCATCGGCCACTTCAATACCGCCTACCCCAGCGCCACCAACTTCCTGCCCATCCTGGTGTGGAACGGCTACAGCCAAGAGCACCACAGCATGGTTTCCACCAAGAGCAACCAAGCCATGATCGACTACTGGCGCGGCAACGGCTTCCAGGAGGTGATCCTGGTGGATGCCAAGGATTTTGACGACGCTAACCAGCCCGGAGACTACGTCGATAGCACTGCTTTCTCCTTTCCTCAGCGGTTCGCTTTCACCCAGGCCGTGTTAGAAGCCACCGACAAAGCCGCCAAACTCGCCCTCGGCGGTACGTTGACGGTGTTGATTGTGAAGCAACTCAAGGGCGCGGGCGTCCACAAGCGCGGTGCCCAATCCCACAACCTCTACCCCGGCGATTCCCTAACACGGGATTACATTGTCAGCGCTCTCACGACCCGCGCACTGCACCCCGATGCTTGGGCTTTGGTGCGCACCAACTACGAACGGGCGGCGGGTGGCCCTGCGGCCCAGGTGGCCGTCACCGAGAAGGAACTGCCCCTGGCAGATTTGGGTACGCTGCCCCTGAACGAGTTCCCCGTGGGCGGCGATAAGCAGGTGGCCACCACCGCCATGGGTGCCCTGGTGGGCTACGTCGGTCAACAGGATCCTACTTTTGTGGTGACAAACGCCGACGGCAACGCCGCTTCGGGCATCAACAACATCAACCAAGCCCTGAAGATCATCCACCCCACCCCCGACGACATCTACTTCCAGCAGCCCCAGGGTCAGGTCTACGAACCCCTGAGCGAAGATGCCTGTGCGGGCCTCGCCGCCGCCCAAGCCCTATTTGGGGGCCGCACCCTCTGGTGTTCCTACGAATCCTTCGCCATCAACGGCCTGCCCATTTGGCAAACTGTCACCCAGGCGATGGCCGAACTGCGCCGCTCCACCCCCTCCACCATTACCCTGTTTACGGCGGGGGCGCTGGAACAGGGCCGCAACGGCTGGACCCACCAGCGCCCGGAAATTGAAAACTACTTCGCGGGCATGATGCGCAACGGCAACGTGTTCCCCCTCTTCCCCACCGATGCCAACGGCATCCAGGTCTGCTACGACTGGGCCTTGGGCACCGTCAACAAGGGCGTCACCATCACCGCCAGCAAGTCGCCCCTGCCCATCCGCACCACCTTCGAGCAAACCCGCCAAGCCCTAGCCGAGGGCGCGGTGGAACTGGCTTCCACCCCTGGGGACAAAACCGTGGTGTTTGCCGTGATTGGCGACATGACCCTAATCCCCGTGTTCGAGGCCGCCGAGCAACTGGCCAGCGCGGGCATCGGCAGCCGCATTGTCTCCGTGGTTAGCCCCCGCCAGCTCTATCGCCCCACCGATGTCGCCTGGGAGATGTGCTCCGAGGCCGACAGCAACTTCCTCGATGACGCCGGGTTCGAGCGACTGTTTGGCGGCGATGCGGTGATTGGCGTAACGGGTGGTTCCAGCGCTATGTTGGAGCCGATCATGCTCCGCAGCACCGCCCCCCGCGACACCTTTGCCTGGAAGCGCGGCGAAACCACCGCCACCGCGGGACAAATCATGGCCCTCAATGGCCTCACCGCCGACAACTTTGTGGCTCGCGCCAAGGCACTGCTGGGCTAGGTCTCCCTTGGCAACCTAGGGTTACCCAGAAATTCAGATCCCAGGGTTCTTCAAGAACCCTGGGATCTTGGCTATGGCGCTATTGTGCAGCGGAGATCTGGGGCTATGGTCGTCGAGGTGTTGGTTAGGATGGATTAGGATCGTCCTGAGCAACCCTATGGTCATGCCAACGCCTTTGATTGAGTTCCGCAATTTGCAAAAGGTCTACGGTGAGGGCAACACCGAAGTCCGTGCCCTGTGGAACGTCAACCTCGCCATCTACCCAGGGGAGTACTGCGCCATCATGGGGCCATCGGGGTCAGGCAAATCCACGGCCATGAATATGATCGGTTGCCTAGATCGGCCCACCGCTGGCGATTACTACTTCGACCAGCAGAATGTGGCCACCCTAGCCGATACGGACCTCGCCCACATTCGCAACCAAAAGATTGGCTTTGTCTTCCAGCAGTTCCACCTACTGTCCCAGCTTACGGCGCGAGAAAATGTGGAGCTGCCCATGGTCTATGCCGGGGTGACCAAGGCCGAACGTCACCAGCGGGCCACCGTCGCCCTAGAGCAGGTGGGCCTAGGAAACCGTATCAACAACCGTCCTAACCAGCTATCGGGGGGGCAGCAGCAGCGGGTTGCCATTGCCCGCGCCATCGTCAATCGTCCCCTGTTGCTACTGGCCGACGAACCCACCGGAGCCCTCGATACCCACACCACCGAAGAGGTGCTGAAGATCTTTGCCGACCTCCACACCAGCGGCATAACCGTGGTGATGGTGACCCACGAACCCGATGTGGCCCGCGCCAGCCAGCGGATCATTTGGTTCAAAGATGGCGAAGTGATGAACGATCACCTCCGCCCCGCCGACCTAGCTTCTTTGACGACCCTTGGAGCCCCCCCATGACGCCTACCCTCCCTGCGCTACAGCCTGGCCAACTCCGCCGGATACACCACCTGGCCTTAAATGTGAAGGATATGGCCGCCTCCCGCCAGTTCTATGGCGGCCTGCTGGGGCTGCGCGAACTGACGGGCGATGAGGTAGACAACACCCTCAAAGATCTGGTGGCCGCTGGTAAGGTGGCCAACTTTGTGCTGCCCGATGGGTTGATCCTCGACCTATTCCATGCCCCCAATCTAGAACCGCCCCACCCCGACCCAGATCAATCCTTCACCCGCGCCTATCACCTCGCCTTCGACATCGCCCCGGATCACTTCGATCACGCCCTGGCGATTTTGCAGCAACACCACATTTCCATTGCCCATGGCCCCGTCAGCCGCCCCACCGGACGCGGGGTCTATTTCTACGACCCGGATGGTTTTATGGTAGAAATTCGCTGCGATCCCCTGTAGCCGCCCTGCCGCCACGCCATACCCGTCGATTCCATCAGGCCTGAGAACAGGCTAGCGTGGCTCTCCCTATCGCCAACCCCTTTAGAATTGGACAATGCAACAGATTACCCTCACCCGACCCGACGACTGGCACCTGCATCTACGCGATGGTGCAGCCCTAAAGGCCGTCTTGCCCCATACGGTGCGGCAGTTTGCCCGTGCTATCGTCATGCCCAACCTAAAGCCCCCAGTGCGCTCGGTCGCTGATGCGGCGGCCTACCGGGATCGCATTATTGCAGCCATTCCAGCGGGCCACCAATTCGAGCCACTGATGACCCTCTACCTCACGGATAACACCAGCCCTGAGGAGATCCTGGCGGCCAAAGACTCCCAGTTTGTCAAAGCCGTTAAGTACTATCCCGCCGGTGCCACCACCAACTCAGACCTTGGTGTAACGGATATTCGCCGTTGTTATCCTGTCTTTGAAGCGATGCAGCAGGTAGACATGCCGCTTTTACTTCACGGAGAAGTTACGGATAGCCATGTTGATGTATTTGATCGTGAGAAGGTGTTCATTGAACAATACCTAATTCCGCTCACATCACAATTTCCCAAGCTGCGTATCGTGCTAGAGCACATTACTACCTCAGATGCCGTACAGTTTGTGTTATCCACCGACAATGTTGCCGCCACAATTACCCCTCAACATGTCTTGTTTAGCCGAAACATCTTATTCAAAGGCGGTCTTCGTCCCCATTTTTATTGCCTACCCATTTTGAAGCGAGAGGATCATCGACGGGCGCTTTTAGATGCCGCAACCTCTGGCAACCCCAAGTTTTTTCTGGGTACCGATAGCGCTCCCCATGCTCGGAATAGTAAAGAGAGTGACTGCGGCTGTGCGGGTTGCTATTCGGCTTTGCACGCCATGGCGCTATACGCAGAAGCCTTTGAAAGCGTTGATGCCCTCGATAAACTCGAAGCCTTTGCCAGCTTCCATGGCCCCGACTTTTATCAGCTTCCACGCAACACTGAACGTATCACATTAACCAAAACAACGTGGCGAATTCCCGATGAATTGCCATTTCTCGATTCGGGACTGGTGCCCCTATGGGCCGGGGAGGAACTAACCTGGCAAATGGTGTAACACCCGTGGGGTTTAGAATGTAAGCCGCAGCGCTTACCTTTCTATGGCGTTGCTCCCATTCGAAAATCAAAAAAACTAACGGTGCCCATTACCTGCTGCAGAAACCTTGGCATCATAACCAGTAAACTTTTGGCGATCGGTGTGCATGGGCGGTGTTAGCCTGCGGTTATGCATCCAACAGTGAAGACTGATGGAGAAGAAATTGACGAACTGTAGGGTCTTCGGTTAATCCGATCGCGCGTGAATAAGCCTGCTGAGTCTCAGTTTTCTGCTCTAGCTGCTGCAATAAATGAGCCTTGAGTGCCCAATAGGGTTGGTAGTTTTTCGCAGCTTCAGTCGGCAGTGTGTTGAGATAGATCAAACTTTGCTCTAATCCTTTGGCTTCTGCGATCACAGCCGCATAACTGACAAATGCACCCAGCGTAGGCGAAAGCTGAATTAAGCCTTCATACAACAACACCAGTGTTTCCCAATCGACCTCCTGAGTAACGGCACGTTGGGTGTGGAGCGATTGAATGGCTGCTTCCAGTTGAAATCGTCCCAACTGCTTTAAGGTAGCGGCGTGGGCAAGCTCGGATTCAGCTTCATCAATCATGGGCTGCGACCAAAGTCGGGTATCTTGCTGTGTTAAAGGGATGTAGGTACCGTTTGCACTGCGACGAGCATCGCGTCGGGATTCACAGTACAGCATAAGTGCCAGTAATCCCCGTGCTTCCGGGGCTTGCGGCATGAGCTGAACACACAAGCGAGCCAGCCAGATGGCCTCTTCAGCCAATCCCCGATGGCGGGGGTCGCTCCCATTGACTGTTTCCCAGGCATTGGTGTAAGCCGCGTAAATGGCTTCTAACACAGCCGCTAAACGGCTCGGCAACTCGTCGATGTCAGGTAATTCAAACGCAATGCCCGCATCCCGAATTTTGGCCTTGGCTCTCACCAGCCGCTGGCCCATGGTAGCGGGGGCAACCAGAAACGCGGAGGCAATCTGTGCTGCATTGAGACCGAGTACCGTTTGCAGCATCAATGGTGTGTGCATCGTTGCATCGATCGCTGGGTGGGCGCAAATAAAGAGTAATTTAAGCCGATCGTCTGGAAATATCTCCGAAGGATCGAGGGATTCAGGTTGCGATTGCAGACGGTTCGATTTCAGCGTTTCCAGAATATTTTCATAAACATGATGGCGTCGTGCCGCATCAGTCAACCGATTCCGGGCTGACACTATTAACCAGGCTTCAGGGTTTTTGGGAACCCCCGTCTCAGGCCAGGTTTTCAAAGCTATCAGGAACGCATCGCCGAGGGCATCTTCGGCTGCCGCCACATCTCTGGTTCGAGATGCCAAATAAGCAACCAACCGTCCATAGGAATTGCGGACTGCCATTTCTGCCGCTCGACGTGCATCCATGTAGGCTTAACCTCTGGGGTTGGTGTGTTGCCAGGCGGGTAACTGCTCGATTCGAGCATACCAGGCTTGAATATGGGGATAAGGCCCAAGGGGGAACTGCCCTGGTTCAGCATAGGTCAGGTCACTTGCTACCGAAAAGTCAGCCAATGTCAGGGTTTCATTGACCAGGTAGGTACGCTCTGCTAAATGCTGATTCAGGACAGTGGCTTCTTGATGAAACCGTTGAGTAGCCTGTTCCACAATCTGAGGATCCGGATCTCCCAGTTGCAAAATTTGCTTCACCACCCGCTCAAATTGCAACGGCTGACAGGCTGACTGCCAGTGTGCTAGTTGCCAACTCTGCCAGCGCATGATGTCTGCCCGACTTTGAAGGTTTTCTGGCCACAGGGAGTTAGAAATCTGGCTGGCTAAATATTGCATAATTGCTGTAGACTCCCACAGCACAAACTTACCATCTTGCAACACAGGGGTTCGTCTAGTCGGGTTCAACTGCATGAACTCTGGAGTTTGTTGTTCTCCTTTTTGCAAATCTACAAGTCTGAGGTCTAAGGGAAGTTCAAGCTGAATCGCCACTGCATGGGCTTTGCGACTATTGGGTGACGCGGGGAAATAGTAGAGTTTCATACGGTCACCTCCTAAGCCTGGTTCATGGGTAACAGAGGACGGACTTCCACCGCGCAATTACTCGCAGCAGGACATCGGGATGCCCAGTCTAAAGCCGTATCCAGATCGACAACATCAATGATAAAAAAGCCGCCTAGTTGTTCCTTGGTATCGGCATAGGGACCGTCTTGAACGTTCCGTTGCCCGTTTCGCAGACGGAGCGTTGTCGCGGTATGACTAGGATGAAGTGCTGCACCACCCGCAGCCACTCCTGCCTCCGCTAAGGCTTGAGAATAGGCACTATAGGCGGGCATGTGCTTGTCCCGATTGGATAAGTCTTGCTCGGTTTCGTAAACCAGAATGGCGTATTTCATGAAGATGTACTCGTTTTGTAGTGGAGTGAAAGCATAGGGTTATTGATGCTTCTACTTATATGACGAGCCAGCGATCGCCATTTCGACAAACACCCTTGAGATGATCTGTCTAACCGGTGGATCTCACGACATCTCGAAGAACAGCGCCCCCCGGCGGGGTAAGCAAAACGACAAGTGCCGAGCCTGCCACCGCTAGATCGGCGAGAATCCCCAATGGTAGCCGAAAGACAAGGACACTAGGGCTTTCTTCGATCTATTGCTGTTGGAGAAAATTCTGTTAGCCGATATCGCCAGGGCTACTGATGTCTCTGATAGCTGACTCCGTAAGTCGTCAGGCGGTTAACCGGTTTGTTGGTTCCAACGAAGTGTTGTGTCGTCCCTTCCCGAGGGGCCTCAAGCACTAGCATTTAATAAGCGGCGTACACAACGATGTATTAAGTGTCAGATTTAGTGAATCATCCACTAAGATCTACGGGATGACGCCCGGATCTTAAAAACCTAATAATCATTAGTCTTGCCAGATAATACGCCAGATAACACGGTGGTCTTGGGGTGTTGTCTAGCAGGTCTGGCGGTTAAGAACACACCCTCTACCCGATAAAGCGTTGATGCTCTATAACAGGGGTTAGTGTCTCCCCAACGCTACTCTGGCCCACGGTTCCTGGAAATCATTGTGGCTGTCTGTCGCGGATGAGCTTTTTTCCTTGGGCGAGGTGTGCGACAGTAATTGGCTTCAATCTTTAAACCACTGGTTTAGAACGAGGTATCTATGGTCGAGCTAAATGGTGCTGCCGCTGTCAACGTTCCCAGGTCAAACGTCCCCGCCCCAGAGGAAAACGCCTGGGCTAGGAACAAACGTCGCCACATTGTTCTTACGTCGCACCCCAGCCGCTCTGGGCAGCGGGGGCTACCGATTCATTGGGGCGAGGCTGATCCGCTCAAGCGTGGCCCGATTGTGGCGACCGTCAGCGACCCCAGCCAGCGCCATGTGATTGGCACCCAGTCCGGCTCCTATGCGGTGTATCGCGCCCTGGCGGTGGCCAGTGGGGTGCTCCAGCCCGACCATCGGCCCGACCTGACGAATACCTCCCCAGCGGTAACCATTGGCCCCCATCCCAGTTGGGCCGACCCAAGCAAAATCGTCGCCCTCGATCCCTTCGGGGCCATGGTGGGGGAGGTGTATCAGCCGTTGCTGGAGCAGGGCATCGACATTCGGCCCAGCATTGCCATCACCCGTGCCCACATTCAAATGCCGGAGCTCAACGAAGCCGTGCGCCAGGGGCGGCTAGTGGAGGATGGCGAAATTATGAAACCGGGGGGCGATCTGGTGGTGACCAAAGCCGCCGTGGAACCCGTGTGGTATCTGCCGGGGGTGGCCCAGCGCCTAGGGGTGAGCGAAGACGACCTGCGCTATGCCCTGTTTGAGCAAACCGGAGGCATGTTCCCGGAACTGGTGACGCGCCCGGATTTGAAGGTGTTTTTGCCCCCCATCGGCGGCATCACCCTCTACTTTTTGGGGGATATCGCGGCCATCACCGACCCCAGCCGACCGCTGACCGTGCGCGTCCACGACGAATGCAACGGCTCCGATGTGTTTGGTTCCGATATTTGCACCTGCCGCCCCTACCTCGTCCACGGCATTGAGGAATGTGTGCAAACCGCCCAGCAAGGGGGCGCAGGGCTGATCGTCTACTTCCGCAAAGAAGGCCGCGCCCTGGGGGAAGTGACGAAATTCCTGGTCTACAACGCCCGCAAACGCCAAGAAGGCGGCGACCGCGCCGATGCCTACTTCGCCCGCACCGAATGCGTGGCCGGGGTGCAGGACATGCGCTTCCAAGAGCTGATGCCCGATGTGCTGCACTGGCTGGGCATCACCCGCATCGACCGCTTCATTTCCATGAGCGACATGAAGTACAACGCCGTGGTGCGCTCCGGCATTGAAATTGTTACCCGCGTGCCCATTCCGCCGGAACTGGTTCCCCCCGATGCCCAGGTGGAAATTGAGGCCAAAAAAGCGGCGGGCTACTATACGGATACCGGAGTGCTCACCGAGGAAAGCCTCGCCCAGGTGAAGGGCCGGGGGCTGGCAGAGTAGTCGGAAACAGAACGACCTCTGGGCACTGGAGGGG